>NZ_JBDNXE010000002.1:16999-22054 GCF_047721585.1 Gluconacetobacter sp. | reverse complement strand
TTTGGCCCGGCGCCCTGCGATATTGTCTTGGGGGTCGTGGCGGGGGTCCCGGGCGGGGTCCCGGCCCCGCCCGCCCGTCAACCACGTCAGTGTGGCGCTACGCCAGGCATCCCGGGCCACGTCATTGGCACGCCGGCGATCGGTCGATCCCCTGCGCTGCGCTCCGGGTGGTGCGACACCGTGTCTGGCGCGCCCCCGCCCACGGTTAGGCCGTATACGTGTTCCGTCCAGACAGGTGATGCGCGGAGCGTCTTGGCCAGAAGTAACGACGGTGGATAGCAGGATCCAAATCTGCAATAAATATAAATTATATCTGAGATTTTCGCGCGTTAATATTGACGATGATTCGATTTCTGTACTACGATTACCACATTCGCAGCGAATGTATGCGAAACGGGCGCCTCGCCGTTCATCGGGGGCAGGAACCTACCATATGGACCTCGGACTCAGCACGCTGACCGATGACCAGCTCGTCGAGCTGGTGCGCGCCATTTCGACCGAGATGGCCCAGCGAAATCCGTCTGTCCTCGACGCCGCCAAGCGAGCGATGATGGACGTTGTGGCCCAGGCCACACAAAGCCAGGACATGACCTGGTCGATCAAAAAATGGCTCGGAAAGATGGTGGTCGACCATCTCGGCGAGGGCTGGAAACTCAACGTCTGGAATGCACGCGATCGGGACGAAACCCGGGTTTATCTCGAGCACGCTGGCACCGACCGGCGTGGGCGCGACGCCATGAAATATTGTTACTATGTCACTGGTGGCGAAAAATTCCCGCCCGGCTCGCTGTCCCTGGTCAATGGCAGCAACAAAAAGACGGCTGACAACACTATCGTCACGATTGTCGCCAAAAGCGCATTCGCGCGCTTTCCCACGGGCGTCACCATCGAGTGCGACCGGGCCGCACAGACAGATTACGCTACACCCCCAGAGCCGGTTGAACTCACCGAACATTTGGAGAAACTTGCTGTCCGGGCTCGTTACGACGCGGATCGCAATGCCGAGCGGGAGCGTATCTGGGGCGAGGAACTGGAATCCGTGCGGGCTGAAATCGCTGCGCTTGCAGCGCAGCGCGGCCGGCGTATCTGGGGCCCGTATCCGACCGTCAACGACCTCGGGACAACGGACCCGGATTACAATCGCCTCAAGCAGGATATGGACGTCGCGACCGAGCGGGCGCGCGCCAGGCTGGAAGCGTGGGACGCTGAACACCCGGAGCCAAAGTGATGGATAATCCAAAGGGCAGGGGCGCGTTGGCGTCCCCTCTCGCCGCCCTGGTGGCCCGTGCCGCGGCCAGTCTCCCGACCGAGACTGGCGCGACCGCAGCCGCCGGCGCCCAGCGCCAAAATGGCGGATTTACCGTAATCCTCGCCGACGTTTCGTCGTCAATGGCGGATTATGCCGGCGCGCGTCGGAAATGCGACATTCTGGAGGATGCCATAGCTCCGGCCGTCAGAGACGGGGCCCACGTCGTCGCTTTCGGGAGTTACGCCAAGGACCTGCCAGCAGGAGGGCACCTCCCCCCGCCGGCAGGCAGTACGGCACTGCATCTCGCGCTTCGCCATGTCGAGGCCATGCGGCCGCGCCGGCTGGTCGTCGTCAGTGACGGAAGACCCGACGACCCCGCCGCCGCCCTGCGGGCGGCCGATCGGCTCGGATATGTGCGCATCGACGTGATCTACTGTGGACCCGATCACGATGGCGAAGCTCTGCGATTCATGCAGCGCCTCGCGCGGGGCGGCGGCGCCGCCTCTGCTCACGATATGGCACGCGAACCCCAGAGGCTCGCCAACACCCTCAAACGCCTCGCCGGGCCTGCCGGAATTTGACGAATCACCCCAACCGCCGCCCAGGTGCGGAGCACGCAAACAGGCATCTCCTGCGCAGGACATATCTCGCATTCTGCATCGGGGCGGGCCTTCAGCCCGCCGACGTCGAACGTCTGCTCCTCTCACGCGGCCATGCCATGACCGCCGACCGGCTCCGTGCTCTCGGCCGGCAAGCAGGCCCTGCCGCGGTTATCACCACCACGGAACTCTACGATCTAGTCTCCGCATGGGCCCAAGAGCAGGCCACGAAGCGAGGTGACCAAAAGTGACGAAACTCACCCATCTTACGCTCAACACCGGCCATCTCACCCGCACATCCCGCGCGGATGTCGACCAGGCCGTCGTCGACGCCCTCCTCCCGATCGTCGACGCGGACGGGGGAGCGATACCAGGTATCCCCGGCTGGTATCTCGACTTCATGCGTCCCCTCAACCAGGACCGATCCGCGCCGGTCAATGGTGCGGCCTTCTTCCAGATTTCCGACCAGCCAGGGCGCAGCCCCCTGCCTGCCGTCCTCGCTGTCGCGTGCTGGGAGGAAAGTATGGCACCCGCAGCCTGGAAGCAGATCATCCAGGGCTATAACGCCCTCGAGCCGGCACTCCACTCCGCCGGCATCTGGCGCGCTCCCCCTCCCGCACACCCACGCCAGACACCCTGGCTCGTCGTCGCCCTCACGCCGTTCATCGCACTCGCAGACGCCGAAAACGCCAAGGCGTTCGGTGACCTCGAGCGCGCTGTCGCCTGGGCCCTCACCCTCTGATCTGCCCACCCGGCCCCGTCATCGGCTGGCCGGCGATCGGGCGTTCCCCTGCGCTGCGCTCCGGGTCGCGTGACCCGGGCTCCGCCCCGAGCCCCCTGCGGGGTCTCGGCCATTCGGCGGATCCCGCTAACGCGCTGCGTGGGCGGCGCCGCGTGGCAAGCATGCCGCCGAAGTAATGGGCGGCGAGGGGAGGAAGACGGCTCCTCGAAGCCGCCCGTGAGCAATAAACCGCTGTTCGGCAGAGCCATGTCCGGCGTGGACGCGCTTCGCGCGGCCTACGGCTGCGGCGTGCTACGCCGCATCCACGCTGCGAGCGTATTGTGCAGCGCTATACTGCCTGCTCAAGAAGCATAGAAGCCTGAAAGGCCATGTATCCGTCAATGATATAATCTTGGTGGCCGATTATTATTTATAATGGCATGAGCGCAGTACATGGCTTAACGGTTTGATATGCAATAATACTTATATTCATTCGGCCGGAATGCAGCTATTCTTTTCTTGTCGAGAGGGATTGGCCCTCCGAGCGCCCCGGCCGGGAACTTCCCCTTCCCGACCGGGACTTCGCCAGAATGAAGGATGATTTCATGTCCGACGTAGCCAACGCTATGAACCAAGCCATGACCGCCGCGCAAGAGAAGAAGGGCACGCGCAAGGTCGCGCCGCAGGCCCGCAAGGCCGCCGCCGCCCGCCAGCGCACGCAGGCCCTGTCCGCGCCGACGCTGGCCGATATCCTGCGCCTCGTGCCCAATGACGACCAGATGACCAAGATCGTCAATGCGTTCGGCGTGGAGAGCGGTGACGTGGACGAGCTGACCGGCGCGGGCTCGAACCTGATCCGGGACCAGTATGCGCTCCTGTCGCCCGTGCTGGTTTCCACCATCCGGGGGGAGGCGAATTATCAGGGCCTCAAGCTCCATCTCGATCGCGTCGTGGACGGTTTGATCCGCTCGGCCTACGGCGCCGCCAATTTCTACGAAAACCGCCGCATGATCGCCAAGGACGCCGCCGATAGCTGGGCCAACCAGCACCGCGATGAAGACCGCATGGGCGTGGATGGCGGCGACAACCGCGTTGCCGGGCTCCGGCGCATCGCCGCCGAGAACGGCGCCAAAGCCTACGCGCTGGCCGCGCTGGCCGCCGGCGCTTGCGCCGCATACGCCGAAATCATGGGCGCGGAGTGGAAACCCTACCAGCGCGACGATGGTCGCACCCTCGACCAGAAAGTGGCCGCCGCTCAGGCCGACGCCCTCGGCTTCTGACCACCACGCCGGGCCGCCCACCGCGGCCCGGCATCCGTCATGGAGATTTCCTTGCGACCACTTCTGCGCCGCATCTTGCGCTCACTTCTGCCGCCGCCCCAAGTGCCGAAGCACAAGGAAGACCGGTTCAAGGCTCTTGCTGGGGTGCTCCAGACAATCGCTCTCAGCACATGGGGCCTTGGTCTCGTCTCTCCCCTTATCGCAGGAGCCGGTACCATCACCCCCCGCAAGGTCGTGGTGGCCCTTGTGCTCGGGGTCGCGTTCGAACTCGCATCTTTGACACTGCTCGCCTACGTCCCATATGATGATGCGAGTAAGGGAGGCTAGACCATGGACACCATGACTCAGGGATTCCTTTATATCCTCATTCCGGCAGCCGTGCTGACGGTTTGTCTCGGTCTCGCAATCGGCCCTCTTGCGGATCGCCTTGCGAAGTATCGCAAGGCGCTGCGATAGCAGCGCAAGACAAGTCCAATACGAAGGGCGGCCGACGGCCGCCCTTTTTATTTTCTGACCTTCAATTAACGATCCGTCGTACGCTCGACCGCGAAAGCGTTCTTTCCACGGGCCGCGTTGCCCCCGTTTACCACATATCCACCGGCCGCGATCCAGACTCTTGGCGGTCGATCGCGGCCGGTGGATATGCTCCGGCGTCCCTGCGGGACGCCTCCGGCCCTGCGGGCTGGAAAACGGGGACAACGCTCCGGTCGGCGGAGCCGGCCACAGTCAACCGCCCTTCATCTCCCGGATGAAGCCCAGTCCGGAACTCGCCGCGCGCGGCGCCCTCACCGGTCTGAAAGGCTTTGGCGGCGGCATCCGTCGCGGCTATCGCCCAATTGGTTTTTCTCGCTCTGCTCGCCTATATCCCGGACGACTCCCGAAAGAGGACTGACACATGGACGGTTTTTTGCGCGCGATCGTGCTTGTCGCCTTGCCGTTCTGCCTGGCAGTCGGACTCTTCGCCCTCGCTTTGGGGCCAATTGCCAACCGGCTTTCCCAGTTACGCGAGACGCTGCGATAGCAACACCACCAGCGCTATTCGCTGAAAGGCGGCCGTCGGTCGCTCTTTCATGCGCCGCCCCTCAATTGAAGACGGGTCGTACGCTCGATCGGGGCACCGCTCTTCCCGCGGGGCACGTTGCCCCCGTTTGCCACATATCCACCGGCCGCGATCCAGACTCTTGGCGGTCGATCGCGGCCGGTGGA
>NZ_JBDNXE010000002.1:0-16899 GCF_047721585.1 Gluconacetobacter sp. | reverse complement strand
TATGCTCCGGCGCCCCGTGGGGCGCCTCCGGCCCTCCGGGCTGGAAAACGGGGACAACGCTCAGGCCAGCGGGACAGGCCCTGTCCGCTCCGACGCGCCGTTGATTGATATTTCCGGCGGTGCAAGGGCGCGGGCAACTCCTCGGGCGCGCGGAGGGCGGCAGTCGAACTCCCCCGCTTGCCTCCGGAACCGCGGGACGAACCTGGACCAAAATGGACACAATCCTTCCCCGCTGCTTTCAGCGCGCGGCCTTGGTTTGACCGGCTTCCGGGCTCCCGTTCGGCAACGGGTCCAACGCACACCACGCCATCCCGCTGGTCGGATCGCGGTGATAATTGTCCTCGCAAAAGCGGCCAGTGCGCGCAGCGTGCCAGTTCCACGTTATGCCGGTGCTGAAGCCGAGTGTTATCAGGATCGCGCCTGCCAGAATCATGCGCACGTAGGCCGCCCAGCGCGCCTCTCTGTAGAAGCGACGCTCATTGGCTGGGATCTCCTCGCGGAGCGCGTCAAAGACGCGCTCCTTGAGATCCGCCGTCAGCCCGGACACGAGCCCATCCAGCGCCACCTGGAGTTCACGCTTGCGGAAGAGTTCCTGCTTCCGAATGTTGGTCTGGGCGATCAGCGCCATCTGATTCACCTGCTCGCGGCCCGCTGCGAGGTCCGCTCGCAGGGTGCTCAACTCCTTCCGTGCGCCGGCCAGCAGCGCCTCTGCGGCGGTCGTGGCATGGAACATTTGATCACATGCGTCGGCAGTCGCCTCACATTGGCGCAGGAACAGCACCCCCAAAGGGCTGTCGCGCTCGATCCCGGCATCGTGCAGGCTTGCAAGAAGGTGTTCCCGCGTTGCCTGGCGACCATCGGGGGCGGCTACGGCAGCCACAGATGCACGCCTTCCTCCTCGATATTTGCCCCGAAATCCCGCAACCATTTGACCGCCATGTGGCGCCAAAGGGGGTTAACTTGCGATCCATCCGCCTTCGGCTTGCCGGCGATCACGTCGAATACATTCAGGCCGTCGTTCTCAAGATATTTCATGCACGTCAGGGCTGGGAAGACGACGGTGCGGACACCCGCATCGTGCATCGCCAGCAACCGTTCGTCCTTGCGCAACCATGCGAAGGGGTCGGAGGACCGCGAGGTGGACCGGTAGAGTCCCTCGTTCAGGAAAAGGACCGAGTCACCGTCCTTGAATGAGGACGAATCCCAGATGCGGTAGACGTGATCGAAGTCGTCACGCTCAGGCCCGGTGAAATAGGCGAAGGTCGGGATTACGCCGTTTGCACGGAGAAATGCGCCGAGGTCAGATTCCGCCGCCAGTTCCTCGCTCACGCGGTCGCCGCCGCCCATGTCGATTACGATCGACGCATCCTCGGACAGCGCCTCGGCGAGTGTGTTGGCGAGCCAGATCTTGCTGGCTTCCAATTCTGCGCTCGTCGGACGATCAACGCCATAAGGCCCGTCTGACGGAAAGAGCTTCGATAATGTCGGATTGTTCGGATCTCCGTCTGCCGCCAGCGCTGGGCGTCCCGCCTCAATTGCCCAATGCATGAAGCATGAGAGCGCCAAACTGCCTCCGCTGCGCCCACGGCCAATTCGCCAAACCGACCGACGTTGATGCCGCTCATCCGAGCGGGGTGTGGTGTCCGGCATGCTAGCGTCGCCTCCCTTCCATTTTGCTGGCAACATGCCAGCGACATGGAAGGCTAGCCCGATCGTTTGTGACTGCGCCCCGACGGCTAATAGAGGTTCGGAATCCGCGATTTTGCGGTTTGCATGACGTACCTCTCCTCGCGGGTCATCGTCAGGTTCGTAGGGTGCTTGGCTCGAAGCAGGCGACCGACATCGCGCAGCCAATCCTTCTCGTACTCGTAGTTACGCTTGCTGGGATATCCCGGGAGATCTCCACCAATCTCCCACCTGGCACCTGTCGCCTTGCAGATGTCGCCCTCCTTCACAGGGGGCAATGACGGATCATGCGGCAGATAGGCGCGCGCTGATACGTATGGCGGCGGATAATACGGCAAGTCGACCGTGACGAGAGTGGCCTGCTCATTTGCCCGCGCCGGTTCAGCTGCGGGCGTTGGCTCCCGTGCCGTGGTGCCGATCCCCGGAATGAGACCGTTGGCCTCCTGTCTGGCTCGCAGTCGCTCACCAGCTTCACGCCGGTACGGCTCATCCTCTGCGGCCTGGCGGCGCTTCGAAGCGGCTGCCCGATTGACCTGCTCCATGCGACCTCGCAAAACCGCATCCGCTTCGCGGGCTGCGGCGTGCCTCTGCGCCCTTTCAGCTGCGGCGGTCTCGGCTGCTTCTGCCCGAGCCCTTTCCTGCGCCTCTCGTGCCTCAAGAAACTTCCCGACCCGATACCAGAGCATCTTTGCGCATCGGACTGTCGGCGCTTCCCCGCGCGCGTTCGTCAGCCCGACCTCCCTGAACCAGGCGCATAACGCCGTCCAGTTCAAGCGTCGCCCAGACCAGGCTCGCAGCAGTTCACCTCGGTTCAGCTCCATCCACACGCGCAGTGACATCTCGCCATTCGCGCTCCGGAGCACCTTCAGGGCTCCCTCCACTCCGATGTCTGCCGCAGCCATTTCAACCTCCGAGTGCCGTCCAGTCCCCGCTACGCGTCTTCCAGGCACATATCACGGCGCCAGACAGCCTACAACAAAGCACGTTGGTGCTACGCAGAGCCTACACAACGACTACAACACAGTGACGACCAAAAGCTTTTTCCATACACAAATGCACCCTTTCGGGTGCGGCCCCTGCGGGGCCACATTGCATCCGGTTGGGGGGCGTCGCGACGATGCCCACGCACGGGCTATAGTGACGGGGCCGGCAGCCGAGGGCCGGCGATTTTTGCCCCTCGAAGGGCGGTCGAAGCCTCGCGGATACGGAGTGCGCCCGATGACACCGTCGGACCTTGAAGACGCGATCGCCCGGTTGAAGGGGCAGAATCAGGCGCATGCCATGCTTTTGACCGCTATGCTGGTGGCGATGCCGACCGGTCAGCGGGTGGAAGCGGCGGCAATTCTGCGCCGGCTTCAGAAGGACCGCGCGTTCCTGGATATGGTGCCGATGCCGCTCGCCGCTGAAGTCACGGCCGAGGCCACGAGCGACGAAATCAAGCGGCTGCTCACGAACGCGGAGATTATCTGCCAGGAGTTGGGGAGATAGGCACCGAAAGCTTTACGGGTCGAGCCGGCCGGGCGAAAATCGCGCATGAACCACACGCATCTGCATAGTCGGCGCCCACGCAGCGACATGGCCCAGGAGATAGGCACTCGGATCCGCGAGAGACGGGATGCGCTGGGCCTTACTGTTGCTGAGGTAAGCCGGGCGCTTGGCCTCAGCAACGGGGCGGTTTCCCAATATGAGACTGGTCGTGCGACTCCGAAGCAGGAGAAGATTGAAGCGCTGGCCGAGGTGCTGGGCACGTCGCCAGAGTGGCTCATGACCGGGCATGAGCCGGAGCACCTTGGTTATGCGCAGAACGCCGCCGAAATTCGTATGCTGGCCCTCATGAGAAGAATTCCGGCGCGACTGCACCCCATTGTACTTGCGGCAGTGAAAGGTATCGCGGATGTGGAACCGTCGCCTGGAGGCCAAACGGCACGCGCGAGGCGAGGTGACCGCTCGCCTTCGTGAGCGGCCCGCCCATATCGCGTCTCGGCGCCGGTAGGATAGCGAACCGAGCAGCCGATTCTACGCTCCGATTGCGAATGTGATGCGCTCCTGGAGGCATCATTCGCAACAAGGCGGCGGCTGGGCCGCAGTCACAAAGATGCTCCGGACAATAGCGGAATCATCCACCGCTTGGGGCGCGTTACGTGACAGACGGTATTTCCCAAACTTCCGAACCTCTGACCTCCCTTTCCCGAGGCCAACTCCACATTATCGCGGTGCTCCAGCACCACGGTCAGATTTTGGCCGAGATCCACCAGATGGTGAGCCCGCCTGAGACCCGCGACGAGCCCACTTTGCGGGACATTCTGGGGAGGATCGCCGAAGCGCTCGACCGGCAGACCACTGCCTTGGACGCGTTGACCGAACAGGTCACTCGCATCTCGGCGGCCGCGGATAGAGACGGTGCGGCCGGATGATCACCTACCGGAAACTGACGGCGGCAGGTGCCGGCAAACTCATTGTTGCCTATCTCCGTGAGCATCAGCTCGAGCCGGGCAAGGACGCACGGTTCGACAGGGACCGAAGCGATGTGGAGACAGGAGATCGCCTGAATACCTATTATACCGGCAGGGACGGAAAGGGCGCCTGGGGGCCGAATCTTGGATCCCGGATCACTGAGGCCCTTGGGATCGACGTTGGGAAGATCCCAACGGATGAAGCATTGGCCCGCCTGTTCGAATGCAAGAGGGCAGACACCGGCGTGGAGTGGGCGGGGGCTCATGCAACGAGAACCATCTCGGGTTTCGATTTCACCGCCTCGCCGGACAAATCAGTCACTCTGGCGGCCGAGTTCGCCGCGACGAAGGCCGAGCAAGCCCTGATCTGGCTGGCGATCCATCGAGCCAATGACCGCGCTATGGCATTCATTGCCAAGGAGGTCGGCGTTGCCCGGCGCGGCAAAGGTGGAATGTCCTATGTGGAGGCAGGTGAAGTCGCCTGGGTCTCCTTTCGCCATTATACGGCCCGACCGGCAATGAAGATCCAGGACGGCCCCAACGGCGCGACGGCGGCAGTGGAGATTCCTGTGCCGGGTGACCCGCAAGCGCATATCCATAATATCATGCTCAATGCCGTTGCGACCGAGAGCGGACATCTGGGCTCCCTCGATAGTGCGCGGATCACGAAGACGACCTCGTTCATGTTCGGCGCCTATTTCCAAGCGGAACTGGCGCGGGAGCTGCGGAGCCTTGGCATCGGGGTGAGCGTGGACAAGAAGGGCCGCGCGATCGTCATCGACGGCATTCCCCAGGAGGCGAGGGAGCTCTTTTCAAAGCGCAACAAGCAGGCGTCGCAGATGGCGAAAGCTTATGCGAAGCGCCAGGGGCTCGACTGGAATGAGATGAGTGCCGCGCAGAAATTCTCCATCCTCCACACGGCAAATCTCGCTTATCGCTCGAAAAAATACGACGGATCGAACGACCGCGAGATCTGGCGCGAGCAGGCGGCCGAGATCGGGTGGCACCATGAGACTGTGCTGACAGATGAGGCTTACGGAGAACGGAGCGACGCACAGCGCTTCGACATGGCATATGGTATTGCGGCGGACCTGCTCGCTAAAGAATTTGCGACGGCAGCAGTGATCGACCGGGATGCTTTTCGGACCCATGCCGCACACGGGCTCATCGCAGCAGGTATTCGCGAGCCCGAGGACGTTGAGCGGGTGGCGGACTTGATCGAGGCACGGGGCATCCAGATCGACGGGAAGCACGTTGCTTTCATCAAAGAAGAGCAGGAAGGGCGCGTCCGTGTCGCCACGACGGAGCAACTCCGGGTGGAGAAGGAAATGGCGCGGCTCGCTGCGATCTCTTCGAGGACGCGGGCTGGCGCGCTCTCCGAAGCAGCCCTCGCGGGCGCGATCGGGCGATCTGGGCTCGATTTCGATCGGGATCCTGAGCACGGCCGGGCCCAGCTTGCTGCGATAAGATGTCTGGGTCTGGCCGGGGGGCTCGGCTTTCTGACGGGCGTGGCAGGTGCCGGCAAAACGACGCTTCTGCGTCCTCTCGTCGACGCATGGCACTCGGACGGCCGTCGTGTCGTGGGAGCTGCCATTGCGTGGCGGCAGGCCGAGGCCCTGAAGGACGCTGGGATCACGGAGTGCTACGCGCTTTCCCCGCTGCTCCAGCGGATGGCATCCGGCGAACTGGTACTCGGAAAAGATAGCGTCCTGGTGATCGATGAAGTGAGCCAGGTATCACCCCGGCAACACCTGCAGCTCCTGGAGTTTCAACAGGAGCAGGGGTTCGCGCTGCGTATGCTAGGCGATCGCGAGCAGGGCCAGTCCATCGAGGCCGGAGACGGAGTTGAACTCATGATGCGCGTTCTCCCGGCGGAGGCTCGGGCGGAACTGCTGAGTACGGTGCGTCAGAAGTCTGCTCGGGGGCGCGAGATTGCCGGGCGCTTCCGGTCCTCGGGTCGGGACTTGTCCAAGACAGAGGTTGAACAGCGGCAGGCTGACACCGCTCGCGCGCGGGCGGCTATCGACATGAAGCGCGAGGACGGCACGATACGCCTGGTCGGCGGCGATCATGACCAGGTCGTCGCGCATATCGCGGACCTCTATTTGCGCCGCCGGGATATCCTCATTCAGGCCGGTATGACGCGCGGTATCACCATGTCCGCGCCGACAAACGAGGATGTCATGGATTTGAGCCGTGCTGTTCGCGAGAGGCTGCGTGCGCGAGGAGAAATTGGCCGCGAGGAGATCGTCCGGGCGGCGATCGATCAGCGCGGCGAGATATACGATCTTCCAATCTCTGTAGGTGACCGGCTCCGCCTCTTCAACAGAACGCATGCACAGGTGGCGACGCATCGAGGCTCGAGGTGGCGTGAGTTAGGATCCAATGGTGACTTCGTGACGGTCAAGGGATGGTCAGACGAAGGGATCGTGTTGGAGAACGCCAAGGGACGGGTGGGATTGGTGCCGTGGTCCCGCTTGGCCGACAAGGAGTCCGGACGGCTGCGCCTTGGCTTTGGCCACGCGATGACGCACGATTCCGCACAGGGGATCACCTCCGACGAGCATGTAAACGCGATGCCGCGCGGGTCGGCCGGGGTCACGGGCTTTACCACCTACGTAGGCGAAAGTCGGCACGTCTATGCGTGCTGGACCGTGGTCGCGGAAGGTGCCCTGAGAGAAGCCGAAACATGGGCCCGACCGCTTGGTGATATTCGTCCCATCACGACGGAAGACCTTTACAACCGTCTGGCCGCGGATATGGGACGCCACCCATACAAGTCCCTCGCTGTCGATCTGGCAAAGGCCGATCTGGCAGCCGATGAGCAGACCGCGCGCTGGATCCGGCAGTCCCATGAGAACGAACGCGCGCAGCAGCGCGGTCAGGAACCTGGGTGCCAGATCAGACGCGAGCTTGACGAGCGTCCGGTCCACGGGGTCGAACCCGAGCAGTGGGATGACGTCAGTCGAAAGCTGCGGAAGGCTGGTTATGCCACCCAGGCGGCTCTGGACGCCACACGCCGGTTGAACGACAGGCCGCTTCGGCCCGAACACCGTGGCCCGCACAACGCTCCCCCGCCGTCCGCGCCTGCACGCTCGCATCCGGATCGCGGTATGGGCTCCGCCTCCAGGGTTCCATCGGCCGATCGGGACCTTTAGGCTCTCAGGGGGCCAGAGAAGGGAGAGAACAAATGGCTGAAGGAGGCAACCAGGTATTCTCACAGGCTGACGTGCACGAGCTCGCAACATGGCTGTTCTGGCTTCGGGTCCGCTCAGTCGGCGTTGCCGCATGCAAAACCGAGGTGATTGAATCGCATGGCGTCTCCCTTCTGATCCGAGAGAACCTCGAATTTGTCCTGCGCGCAGACGTGAATCGGAAAGTCGGGGAATGCCTTACCGATCCTGCCCACGCCCAGGAGCTGGTGACGAAGGCGGCTGCCGAAGCGTTCGCCTACTGTTCCGGAGACGCCAATTTGAACGGAATGGTTTACGCCGACGAGGCTACGGGCGGCCGTGATCTGTTCGCCGGGCGCTTCCCTTACCCAGACCTTCCCGTTGCGCCCATCAATATTGAAGTGGTGGGGGCCAGCATTCCCACAATGGGGCAATTGCTGGTGCGCACCCCGCTGCCGGCGGCTGTCGCCGTGCGAACGGCTGAGGTTCCTCCGCTCTTCTGGGTCCGGGACACCACGGCCGCCCTGGGGAAGGCATATCCGGTCCTGTTCATGAAAACCGGCGTGGCGCAGCTCGCGCAGGATCTCTGGTGCGTTCACGGGTATTGCAACATTCCTGTCCCCACCCTGGACTGGGGAGATCGGTTTTCGCTCGTGATTCCCAACGGCATGTTCTCGTTGGAGCGGCATGTGTTCACGGGCGATGCCGGCATTATCGAAGCGCGCTACGACTGGCGCTGAACGCGCCGGCCGGGGCGCTATGAGTGACCTGACGAGCGCAGTCTCCGGGCGACGACACTGGCGGCGTTTCTGCCGCCTCGACTGTCGCTGGCCGAAGACGGGATGATGATCGCTGCCTTCGGATTCTCCAGCGGGAGCAGACGAACGTGCTTTTTGGTTTCCACCACGTCGAAGCCGAAGGCGCGCAACCGGCGGCGGAGCGCCGCCGTCATCTTGCGATAGCCTCGGAGCATTCGCCGAAGTTCTGCGACGCGATCCACTTCCTCCTTCATGCGGTGCCTGAGCGGCGCTTGTGCGTGTCTCGCGCGTGAAGGTTGAGCGCGTGGATGATCCTGCCTTTCGCCGTCGCCTCCGACGCTCCCATGGCCATCTCAAAAGCGACCAGTTCGTCGCAGAGCGCCTGGTCGACCGAACGATCGAGCGGCTCCCTCGTCTCCGGCGTTTGCTCCGCCGGTTGGATCAGGTTCCGGAATAGCCCCGCAAATGGGTCCGGAGCAGGTTTGATTCCCTCCCCGTTGAGTGTGAGCAGATCTTCCGCGTCCTGGAGAGGTGATGCGTCCTCGCCGACGATGATGGCAAGGCGTGAATACAACGCCCTGAGACCGCCGGTGAGGCCCGGCAGGCGGTCCGGTTCGACAAGGTCCGCGCCTGCCGCAATAAGACGGGCAACGCTCTCTACGACCGGAGATGGAGACGAAGCGAGGCGCTCAGGCACAGGGGGAAGCGTCGGGAAAACCCGGTTGACGCCTTCAGGGCGGACGCCAGCGTAGAAGAGCCGTGCATAGATGCGTCGGCCGCGGAACAGGATGATAGCCTGCCCCTGTCTCAGTTTCTGGATGTCGCTCCACGACACCCGTTTTACCTCCCGGATATCGGCGCGCTGCTGGTCGGCGTAGAGACCCAACGGAGATGAGTTGTCATAGCCCGGGAGCACGGTAACCGGCATTGTGCCCCCGGATTCCTCGATCCACTGGCGGGTCGGACCTGCGTCCTCGACGTTCATGAGGATCTTGAGCTTAGGGTTCCCCAGAAGGGGCACGGTAAAGTCCCGACCGAGGGTCGCATAAAGTGTGCCGACCTCCTGGAACGAGATGAGGAGGAAGACATTCAACTCTCGGCCGAGTGCCATCATGGAATCGATACCTCGGGTAGCGAACTGTCCGACTTCGTCGAGGACCATCGGATACGGCACTTTTGAGGAGGATGGTCGGTTGGCAACCAGGTCCTCGTAGTCTCCCTCGATGGACGTGCCCAGCGCGGCGGCGAGTGCGTACCGAAGGGCCGTGATTACTGCTTTTCCGAGCGCACGGTTCGTATCGGGATGATTTTCGAGAGAGGGTAGGAGAACGACAAGAATTCGTCGATTGTATATTATGTCGCGGAAGTCGATGTCACCGACATTGCAACCGAAGACATGGCCGAGAGTCGACGACATCTGAGTGAATGTCTTGCCGAATCCGCCCACGACGTATGAGTGCTGCTCCCGTACTTTGTCCTGCTCGCTGACGTCTTTTTTGTCCGAAAAGCCGCCTGTCTCGCTGACGTAATCCCGTACCGGGTTGAGCAACGCAGTGGGGAAGTGATCCGGGAGTATGATCTCACACGCGACATGCTGATCCGCATCGTAATAGCTGAAGCGCCTTTCGCTATACAGTAAACGCAGCCGGTCAATATCGCTGAACATTGTCCGGACAGTCTCGGCGGTGATGGGAACGCCGAGATTGTCTCGGACCCACTCGAAGACGTAGGCCATGCCTCGGATAAGAGATTCAGCACGGTTGCGGAAGTGGTCTGAATTTCCGCCGCCACCCTTGCTCTCTTCAGGAACGAATAGCGTCAGAAACAGTTCGGTCATGCCCTCGGCATTGACCGATGCAAACATGTTCCAGGTATTTGTGCGCCGATCTCCGCCGGAAACCATCAGGTTGATGATCCGGACGTTTGCCTCCTGGCCCCAACGCCGGGCCATTGCCATGATGGTGAAGGGGAGGTTGTTGCTCGCCTTGCCGTCGACGATCGTAAAGCCGGTGCCTTGGGCCAGAGCGTTGCACAGCAGGCTATAGATCAGTTGGGTTTTACCAGATCCGGTTGCGCCAGGCGCAACCCCATGCATCGTCAGGTCATTGCCCGAAAGCCAGATTTGCTGCCCGGTGACTTCGTCCCAGCCGAGTAGCCAGTCTCCGGTAGGAGGGCCTGGAATCTCGACGCCTGGTCTCTTTGGGTCGGGTACTGGGTTCCCGTAATCCTTCCTCCCGGCATTCGCCGGCAGCCGCAGCGGAAGCGTCACCGGTCTCGTCATGACGTAAGCGGCATAAGCAGCCGCCATCGGGAGTGTCAGAGTGGTTAAGGCGGGTACCACGGCGGTCAAGATCGCGAGTGCGATCAGGCCGACGGCGGAAAAGCTGGTAGTGAGAAGTTCTCCGACATGCTGGGAGAGGCGTCGGGTGTCTCGATAGGACTGGCCGCCCGCTTGCTCGTGAAAGTCCTGAGGGCCGTCTATCTGGCGTCGGATGACTGCCATATTCTAGTCGAGTCCGAACGCTGCGTTCGGCCCTCCCGGGGTAGGTTGACCAGGTGGGACTTGACGAATTGCTGGCGGAGCAATGTCCGTCGCGGCGTTTGGCGCTCGTATCGTCTCCCCTACGGTTCGCCGAGCAGGCGATACTGAAGCCGCGTTGCTACCGTCATGCGCAGAGCCCGTCGCCCAATGCCATGTCAGGCCGCACATGAGCGCAATGAGACCGGCCGACACGAGAGTCCTCAATCTTGCCGAGGGAGACTCGCGAGACGGATCCGTGCGCCGCGTCGCCGGCGGAGTGGCCCAGTCGCCCGGCAGCGCAAGAGCGGCGCTGCGGCCGTTCTCCCTTCTGACCGGCTCCCCGTCCCCGTTCGGCGTCCGCTCGATTGTGACGATTGTCGCGTCGCCGTTCCGTTGGATGGTCACGACTGCTTCACTCGACGGGGCAAGAATAATCATAGACACCTCTCCGCTGTCAGAATTTCAGCGTAGAGACCCCGTTTGTAACCTCAGATTCTTTCCGTCCGCCCCGGGGGGTACGTCAGGTGTCACCCCGCGGCGCGCATGGCCTCGCCGGCAAGAGCGTCGAGAGTGATTACATGGTCGTCAGCCAGTCGCTGCAGGACGGCGTCGATCGCCAGCAGCGCGATCGCGGCAGGGACGTGGAAAAGACCGATCAGCCGATGACCTGTCAGACTGATTTCGTCCGGAACGATGTGAAGGCCAAACCCGCTGCCGGCAGTGTCTTTCCGCCATAATTCCTCCGCCAGGCGCAGGAGGACGGGAAGGAACATATCCGGCTGGCTGATGCGCCATGACGGAATGGTCTCGAGGCCGGGTATGCCGGTTTCAAATCGATAGCCTCGCGCGTCGAGCATGATGTGAAGCGCACGCGCGAAATCGTCCGGATCGGTCATGCGTAGTCGCGCTTCTTCCTGGAGGGAAGACGGGGGCGTCGGGGGCCGCAAACAATGACACGGAACATTCTCCAGGCAACCGGTAACGTCAGCCCGAGCCATGCGAGAACGGCGAAGAAGACTACTCCAGCTACAGCGGTTATCAGCGTCCACAGACGCATGTGGACAAGGAAGAGAAGCATCGGAGCCATTGCCCGAGCGTCGACAATGAATAGTCGGACTGGGTCGGCCGAGAAGCGCCACATTTAGGAGTTACCTCCGGAAGTGAGTGCGTTTGTTCCCTCAGGCATTTCACTGTTCCTGTTGCATTGCTGCCGCTGCCACGGCTTCGGAAATCCGGCCGGCTTGGAACGCCTTCATGATCGCCTGTTCAAATGTCTGGCCGTGGTTATGTACAGCTTCGCGTGTCAGTCGCGGCCACTGGTCACGAGGGGCGTCAAGAAGCGTATTGCGGATGGCGCGGCTGACGGGAAGGAACTCACGGATCGGCGTTCGCTTCCCATCAGTCGAAGGGAGCAACCTCTGGGTCACCAGCAGCCGGAGGTTTTCCACGAAGGAGATGGTAAGATTGTCGCGCTGGTCCCCTGGACAGAGAGCGGCAACGCGACGGATGGTGGATTGGCAGTCGAATGTGTGCAGCGACGTCGTCAGGCGGTGCCCTGATATGGCTGCCTGAATAGCACTCTCCATCGTGTCGCTGTCGCGACACTCACCAACCACAATATCGGTGGGCTCGCGGCGCATGGCTGCGCGGATGAACTCTCCAAAGGTCGCGACATCGCGGGGAACCTGGCACTGGGAGATGGTCGAGTTCCTGCGCTCAACCAGATCGTAAAGAAGTTCGAGCGGCTGCGATCCCTCGATTATGTCACAGTGGATGGCGGGATCTTCCAGGCGTGCCCGGTTCACCCCACCCATCAGGGTCGTCTTGCCGGACCCCGTGGCGCCGCAAATGAGGTACATTCCCCGGTCCCCAGCGAGCGCTTCCATTAATGCCGGCTCGACGTCCTGCTCCGACAGTGGCCGTGGTATGTCGGCAAGCGGCCGGAAGGTCATCGAGATGCCGGTCTCCGATCCAACCTGAGTTCCGATGGCATTCAGCCGGAAGGAGTGCCGTCGCGAATGTCGATCGAGACGGATAGTGTGACTGAGATCCAGGGGCGTGCCCTTGCGGAGTTCAGCGACACCGGTCGCGGATCGAAAGACGTGGGTGACCGCATCCTCCACATCGAGCGGCAGGCTCGCATCGCGGGTAACCTGTCGATTTCGGCCATGCACCCGTATCGTAACCGGCATCTCGGTTTGGATTTCGATGCGCGAGGCCTCTTCCTTGGCGCACCACACAAGGAAACGGTCCAAATTCCCGCTTCGAAGGTGGCTTCCGTCCTCGGGCCAGTATTCGTCTTCAGTCATGGTTGCGTCTTCTCTGAGGCCCCTCGACGACCCTGATGACCCGGCGATGCGCGCGGATGAGCGACTGCGGAAGTTCGGCGCGAGCACGTTTGGCTCCGCCGCCGCGTAGCGCCGTCATGTAGGCCTGTATGGGCGTTCGGAGAGCGGCTGGGGCTGCTGATACGTCATAACCAAAATAGACGTCGAACCTCGCGGCCTGGTCCAGTTGAGGGAGTACGGTGACCATCGCCGCGTCGAGATGGGTATCACCCAGGTTGTATCGACGGACCACCCATTCTCGAAGCTCGAGAGCGGCCGTTCTGGCGGCGATGAACAAGATCATGAGGTCGGTCGGCGGAGGGGGAGGCGTGATCATCTCTGGTCTAATGCGTGGAGGATTGAGGTGAAATCCGGCTGGGCGATCGGGCCACCGGCTCGACACTCCGCCCCCCAGTGCGAGATGGCGGCGGCCGCCTCAGCGCATGGTGCGATAGTCATGTCATGAGCCGGCCGGCCGTCCCGGGGATAGGAAGCGGCGGCAAGGACCAGCCACAGGGTCCGATCCACGAGTTGCACAGAGGCAAAGATGCCCGGGTTCACCACGCCGGACCGAAGACGTGCTTGTTGCAGGAGCGAGAGCAAGGCGGGCCGCGTCCAGGCATGTTTGCCTATCAATGCGAGCGCTGTTGGGAATCTCTCCTTCGAGAGGCGCCGATCAATAGATCGGATATACCGTCCGGGCAGCGTCGCGAATGCCGTCGGGGCCCCCTTCAGCCGTGGATTCGACAGAGCACTCGATAGGTCCTCCAGGACCGCCAAAGCTTCATCCTTTCTCCGCTGGTCAAAGAGGGCGAACACGAGGAACAACGTTCGCTCTATTGGCGAGAATGACCTCAAACCGCTCAGTTCGTGACCCAACTGCGACCTCAGGGCCAGGCTGCCTTGGATGAACCGCTCATGCCGCGTCTCTCCCGTCATGTGCCGTTCACGCCATTCAGGGGCGCGTAATGCCGGGTCCATCGGGCGGAGCGGCTGGTTCGCCGGCGCGGGCTCAGTGAGCTTGGTGCCACGCCCGATCCACGCCATTCCAAGCGGGTGAATCCGTGCAAGGGCAGCCTGCATGCCATCAAGACCGAAGCGTCGGCGGTAGCGCTCGCGGGGAGCGCGCGTGAGGCACAGGAGAGCAAGAGCAACAATGACGGGAATGGCGACCCAGCGTAAAACGGACCCGGTAATGGTGCACAGCGTCCAGAGCGTTCGGGCGGAGACATGTTCCGGCTCCGCGTCGCGGAGATGCTCCCGCAAGGGATCAAATTGGTGCGTGAAGGCCCCGATGACGTCCAGTTCCAGCGCCTGCACCGTCAGTATGGCCGTGGCCATCTGCGTATGGAATTTCCACCACAGAAAGAAGGCGAGCAGCGCCGTGCCGATCGTCATCCCGACGAACAGGCTGCTCAGGCGCTCTGGATCGAGGGTTCGTGTGCCTGCGTCAGGGGAGAAAGGCTTCATTGCCCGTCCTCCGTCACGCGCCAATGCGCCCTGTTCGCGTCGAGGCCTGGCTGCATTCGAATTTTCACGTCGTCATTGCTGAGACGCATGATGTCGTGCCCACCCTCGACGTCTACATGCCGGTAGCTGATCTCAGGCGGCGCAACCTTGCCGGCACGGAGCAGGAGCCGGTAGCGGGCCATTCCCATCACGTCACGTTCAAGGCGGCCGAGATCCGCAAGGAAGATATCGACGGCTTGCCGTTCGCCTGAGGCCCAACCGTAGGCGAGCCCGGTTTTCCAGATTTCCACTTCGTGCGGCGTGCGCGGACGCAGCACGTCGGGAGGGGGGGCGACGGCGCCGACGGTACGGACAAGCCATGTCCTCCATTGGGGCACGGCGGAGACGAGGCGGGCTTCTCGCGTGATCTGGTAGACCGTCGCTGTTTCACGCGCCGTTTGGCCTGTCGGGTCGAGAGCAAGTGCCATTTGCGCTTCGGTGACCACGGGCGGCCGAAGCAGCGTCTGTCCGTTGCCGGCAGGAAGTACGAGCGTGCGGAAATCGATCTTCCGATCGAGGATAGGCGCGTAGCGGCGGAGCATCTCGTTGATTGCGAATGACTCTGCTGCTCGGCCGCCCTGTGCGCCGGCTGCCCAGGCTGCCTGGCGAACGGCCTCGTCGCGGTCGTGGCCCTCCTCCTTTTTCGGGGAGTAGCCGGGCCGGATGGCCATCAACGCTTCAAGGGATGGTGGCCGATCGACGTCCGGAATATCGGGAGCTTCGGAAGATCCCGCGATCGGCGTGTCGATCGCGTTGGCAGCCGCAGGCAGTGTAGCAGGGATCTGAGGCACCGGGCTCTCCACGGGGCCGTCGCTCTGCGCGGAAGCGTACGCGGGATACGCGCAAAGGGCTGCAATGAATAAGCCAACAGCGGGACGGAGTGCTTCACGCATGCCAAATCACCCTAAGAGTATGGTTGGGGACGTCCACTTCGATTACTGCGCGCCCGGCAGATGCGGCGGCGATTTCGTCCAGTAGACCGCCAATCGTTGTGTCCTCACGGTCAATCCGAACGGTCGGCACAGCGGACGCCGCAGGAATTTCGGCTTGATAGCCCAGTCGGTTTGCGATCATGAGGACTGCCCGATCGACCGGACCGCTCCAGTGCCAGCTCATTGGGCGGTTCATCTCGGCCGGGAGAACAGAGCCCGCCCGCACCATGGGAAATCTTACAGCCCCGACCTCGTCGAACGAGTTGAGAATGTGCGCCATTCCTTGATCGACCGTAGGCTGCGGTTCGCTTTCGCGCGGAGCGCACGCCGAAATCGACAGAAGGACGAGTAATGAGATGGGAGAAAGGGAGCGTGAATCGCTGCGTCGCATGACGTCAGGATGGCCCATGTGATTGTGACTGCGCGGCGATGGATGCGTTCCGCCAGACCTTACGTTGATAAGCCTGGTTGAGGTTCGGAGTACGGGAATTGTAATTCCCTACGCGCCGCCAGAATTCTCCTGGCTCGGCCGGCGTATGACCGTCCAGCTCGCGGGCGAGGATCCATGCGCCGACATGGAGATTCAGGCACCCGTCGTTGATGAGTTCGTCGCGGGTGATCCCGAAATGAGCGAGTTCCGCGAGATGCGTTGAGTTCACCTGCGCCGGCCCCATGTCGTACGAGCCGTTTGGATTGCGGGAGATGCGTCCAACCGCACCGCCCTCTGTCAGCAGGATCGCGCGGAACAGGAGTTCTGGAATGTGATACTGGGCTGCGGCGCGGGTTACGCAGGTGGAAAGGGCCCCAGGCAACGGCCTCGCGGGCGGAGGAGCTTCGCGTTGACGCGGCTGCCCCCCGTGGCCGCCGGCACCCGCCCATGCGAGAATCCACGCGCCGGCGGCGATGTTCATGCAAACGTCGTCCCGAACCTGTGCTGGGTCGAACCCCGCGCGTTCGAGAATAGGCAACCAGCCGGGATCGATGCGCATCACGCCGATTCCCCTTTGTCCGGAGTTCTCCACTACGTGCGCAATGATGGCACTCGGCACATGATATGCGTCGGCGGCGACGGCAGCGCATGGCGGGAGATCCGTCATTGAACGTCCGCCAGGTCGAAGTGATACTGGTAAATCAGGCGCAGGATCAGGAGCTCGTCGAGGACGTCTGGAAAGTATCCCAGCGCGCTCTCGTCGGACGCCGGGCGAAAGTCGTAGAGTCGCGATCTGCTTCGCCGCTGAACCAGTTCCATGCCGACGCTCTCGCCGGCAACGCGGGGGGATTGCAATTGCACGGCCAGAAGTTCGGCGTTTGGGCACTCGCGTTCGAGAAGGTCTGTCAGGGGCCCGAAATGCCAGCCGATTGGATTCGACGGTCTCGAAATCATAACGAATAGCGTGGCCTCGCGGGTCGCCATAATCCCTCTGAAGCGCGCGATGCGCCGCGCAAAGGACTCTCGGGTGGAGGCGGAGGTCAGGTCTGCGTGGGTGAACCCGGACACTGGAACTGGAACTGGTGGAGATCCGGGATGTGGTGGCACAAG
>NZ_JBDNXE010000001.1:54325-126528 GCF_047721585.1 Gluconacetobacter sp. | reverse complement strand
TGGCCGCCTCAGCAGCCAATCCAGTTCCTACACCACGCCATGGGGCACAGCCCAGCGACACGATATCGTAGATTGCCAGATTTGGTCAGTTTATCACTAAAATCAACCGTAGACTGATATCGTCCCCAATTACCAAAACCGACAGAAACTTGATGCAACGGCGTGTCAGTTGGCTTCTTGAGGCTCATGGCAAGCATGCCACCCGGTGTCGTCTGGCCGTACATAACTGACGCGGGCCCATTGATGGCCTCAATACGCTCCAAGAAAGCTGTTTCGCCTGCACTTTGCGAGTTGCTTAAAAGACCATCGACAAACTGGTTTGTAGAGAAGCCTCTTTGATAAAACGATATACTGTCCGCTGCTGCATTACCGTTATTGAAAGTGCCAGAAGCGCCAGCATAAAGGCCCGCTGTGTATTTCAGCGCGTCCATGACTGTTTGTGCGCCTTGGTCGAGCATCTGCTGTTTAGTTACAACGTAAATCGAACTCGGGATTTCAGTTATTGGCGTGTCGGTCTTTGTTGCTGACATCGTGTTCTCGGCGAAGTAGCCGCTACCAGGCCCCGTTGGGTCTTGTCGGGCGACTTGGCCGCCCACACGAATAGGCCCAAGAGTGATATTGGCAGAGGCTTTAACGAGCGTCACAACATTTCCTGAAAGACGATAAGTCAGGCCCGTTCCGTTCAGGATTTGTGTCAGCGCCGCACTCACTGGCATGGTACCAGAAATCGCAGAAGAACGTAGCCCATCGCTTAACTCTGTGCCGTAGGCGAGTTGTGTGCCCGTCGCGTTCGACAACGCGACAAGTGCCGACGACAGTTTTTGAGCAGGAATATTCAATGTGAATTTCCGCTCAACACTCGTCGTGGAGGCAGGGGTATCGGCTGATGCCGCCTTGATAGGGACAATGACGACGGATGCGAGCGCCGTTGTCAGGCCAAGCATGCGCATCAGGGAAAGTGTCACGAGGGGCGCTCGGATCGTGCGTTCCCTGGCATTTACGGAGAGCAGATCGGCACCGGCCGTCGCGATCTTGGGATGCATGGTTTTTTACCGTCGTCCTTGCGTAAGGGGCAATGCCCACCGTCATATGCAAATGCGAAAAAATCGCACCTATTGTTAAAGACGGACGACGAACGACACTGGTCGGCGGTGAAGCGTTTTTTCCATGATTTTTTTGGATGCCCGGTCAGCTTGCGGCGGACAGGGTGACAAGCCAGGGCGTGAAATGCCGGACGCGCAGGTGAAGCGAGCCAGCCAGGGTCTCAATCGCGGCGTCAGGATTGCGGGCATCGAGCGCGGCTGTCACCGGAAGGTCGCGTAATCGGGAGTCCGTGATGAAAATGCGGCCGCGCCGATAGCGCGAAAGCTCTGTCGTAAGGTCAGCCAACCTCATACCATCGGCGACAATGCGTCCATTTCGCCAACCGAGGATGGACGCCGTGTCCACCGCCAGCGGCCCCAGCGTTTCACCCGGCGCGCAACGCATCTGCCGGCCCGCCGTCAGCACGATGCCTCCCCGAGGTGGCTTGACGGTCAGTTCATGCTCAACGGCCGTCACCAAAGTGGCGTCACCCAGACGGTTCACGTCAAAGACGGCACCCGCTGTCTGCGTGACCGCAGGGCCGGCATCCACGATGAATGGCCGCGAGGGGTCGTGCCGGGCGGTGAACAGCGCCTCACCGTCATGGAGGGTAATCCGCCGGGCCTGCGGTGACCATGAAACGGAGATGGCCGAACTGCGGGCAAGTTCCACCAGCGAACCATCCGCCAAGGTTACGGTTTTGCCTGCCCGCGTGCCCGTCCTGTAGTCGGCAAAGACTTCGGGATGCGTCAGAAGATAGCTGCTGCCAGATGCCACCCCGACGACCGCGGCGGCGGCTCCGGTTATCATACGGCGACGGGTCACCCGGAATGAACCAGCGTCATTTGCGGCGACAGGCTTTTCCTTCGTCGGAGTGGGTGTCAGTGCCGGAGCGAGGTCATCAAGGCGAGACCACATGCCCGTTGCCCGCTCCCAGGCCTGTTTTTCCCGATCTCCCTGATTGAGCCATGACGTGAAGTCGTGTTTCTCGTCTTCCGTGACATCGGCATCATTCAGGACCATGAGCCACTGGCGCGCTTCCTGCCGGATCTGGGCATCGGATTTGGGGTGCGTCATCGTGTGCGTGGTCTTTCTGGATATCCGGCAACGATCTTGTGGACCGTATCCGCCCAGCCACAGAGGTGGCGTGAATGGCCCTCTATACAGAAAGACGGATGACGAGCGAGAAGGGGAAAAGAAACCGGAATTATTTTTCGGGCGCGCCGGATGGTGGGTCCAGCGCATCTTCCACGGCGGTCAGGGCAGTCATCATATGGCTCATGACCATATGCCGGCTCATCCCAAGCATCTCCCCAATCTTGTGGTAGGAAAGCCCCTCAAACCTGGCGAGCATGAAAATCTCGCGACTGCGTGGCGGAAGCGTATCGAGCACCGCCCGCAGGCGTTCGATCTGGTCGCGCTGGATCGTCGCATCTTCAGGAGAAACGGTTTCGGCGATGACATGTTCGGTCCGGGCGTCGTCGGCCTGCACCTCGATGCCGTGGCGGGCGCGCCGCAGATGGTCGATCGCCAGATTGGTGGCAATCCGATACAGGTATTTGGCGGGGTTATCCGGCATGACGGTGCAGCCGCCCCTTGCGATCCTGACCCACACGTCCTGGGTAAGGTCTTCAGCAAGTTCACGATTGCCCAGTTTCTGGAGCAGGAAGCGTAACAGGCCGGGTCTCTGCTCCGAGAATATTTCCGGCCAGGTTCTGGAACCGGAACCCGTCATGTTCAGCTACCTTCCCTCCGCGCATGCCGTTCGTAGACACGCAGAATCGCATATTAATAATAATGCGAACAAATCTCAATATGCCGCATGCTCCAGCGCGTATGCGCATTCCAGAGGTCAGTCTCGTGGCATGGCCCGCTTGATGCGTTGGGCGTGGGTCCCCAGCAAGGTCGCTTTTACGTCCTCATAAAGTCGAGGAGGGACGAAGTCATATGCGAACGGATCATTTTGCCTCGGCAGAGGGCGAAGATCAAAGCCGGACCAGTCGACTTGATTGACTTCGTTGACGACAATCCATGATCGCGCGTCGTTCAGGCCGAGATGCCGTTTGACCCATCGAGGCATTTCCCCGGCAGCAGCATCAGGGGCGGGCGGCAACTGTCACGCGGGTTGCCCTGCCGTCCGTTTTCTCTACCGCCAGAACGATGACTCAGGGTCGATGCGTGCGGCCTTCTTTCCCTCGCCTGATGCGTCATGCCGCATGCGGCGGCCTCCGCTGTCGCATTTTCGCGATCATGTTGTTATTCCCTCCAGGACCGGTCCTCCTGTGAGAGGACCAGCACCAATGGAGACCGCGATGCCATCGGCGATGCTCATCCTTGTCGGATGCCAACTTCTGGGGGAATTGCTGCGCACCACGTTTCACCTCCCGGTACCCGGCCCGGTCATCGGCATGTTCCTGCTGACCCTGGCACTCGGCATCCGCGCAAAGCGGATCGGCCAGGCCATCACGCCCGCACCGCTGAAGCCGGTGGCCGAAGGCTTGATCGCCAATATGGGCCTGCTGTTCGTGCCCGCCGGCGTCGGAATCATCGCCGAGGCCGGCGTGATCCGCAAGGAATGGCTGCCCATCATCGTCGCCGTCGCCGGTTCGACCATCCTCAGCCTCATCGTAACAGCGCTGGTCATGCACTGGACCCTTCCGCGAACGCCCGCAAACCCCGCCGAGCGTGAAGGAAGCATGTCATGAACGCCGCGCTCCATCATCTCTGGACGCCACTCTCCGCCACCCCGCTGTTGTGGATGGTGGTCACGCTGGGGGCCTATGTCATCGGCCGCCAGGTCCAGAAGGCATGTGGAGGGTCCCCCTTCGCCAGCCCGGTACTGATCGCGATCCTGATCGTGGCGGCGACCCTGCTGGGCACCGACACGTCCTACGACACCTATTTCGCCGGCGCGCAATTCATCCATTTCCTGCTCGGCCCGGTCACGGTGGCGCTGGCCGTGCCGCTGGCCGAGAATTTCGCACTGGTCCGCCGCCACCTCTCCAGCATCGGCCTCGCCCTGCTGGCCGGGTCGCTCACTTCGGTCCTCAGCGGCGTGGGTCTTGTCTGGCTCCTGGGCGGTTCGCGCAGCGTCGCGCTGTCCATGGCCCCCAAGGCCGTCACCACGCCAATCGCCATGGCGGTATCCGGCCAGATCGGTGGCGTGCCCGCCCTCACCGCGTCCCTGGCAATCCTGGGCGGCATCCTGGCGGCCATCATCGGCCGGCATATGCTGGTGCGTTTCCAGATCGCCGACTGGCGCGCGCACGGCCTCGCCGCAGGCGTCGCCGGCAGCGGCATCGCGGCGGCCCAGGTCGCAGCCCTCGACGAAGTCGGGGCCGCCTTCGCCGCGCTCGGCATCGGGCTGAACGCCCTGCTGACCGCCGTGCTGGTCCCGCTGCTGGCCACCCTGTGGCGTTGAACGCTGGCCGAACATGCGCGCGGGCAACACCCCAGCGCGCATTTCATAAAGCGACAATCCACTAGCCGACCGGTCTAATCCCGTATAGCCTCGCTGCATGAACGCAGCCTCCGTCCATCACGATGTCCGCCGCCATATCCTCGATACGGCGCGCCCGATCATCGGCAGCAAGGGCTTCTCGGCGGTCGGGCTGAACGAGATCCTCGTCGCGGCAGAGATCCCCAAAGGCTCGTTCTATCATTACTTCGCGTCGAAGGAGGCTTTCGGCGAAGCGCTGCTGGAACAGTATTTCACAGCCTATCTCGCCCGCATCGACGCGCTGCTTGACCAGCAGGACGGCACTGCCGGCCAACGTTTCATGACCTACTGGGTCCAATGGCGCGACGCCCATGTGGCCGGCACGGTCCACGACCATTGCCTGGCCGTGAAACTCGGCGCCGAGGTCTGCGACCTGTCCGAGCGGATGCGCCTTATCCTGCAGGACGGCGCCACCGCCGTGGTCAACCGGCTGGCCCGTTTCATTGCGGCCGGCCAGCAGGACGGCTCGCTGCCCGCGATGCAGGATGCCCGTCCGCTGGCGGCATCCCTCTACCAGCTCTGGCTGGGGGCGACGCTGCTGGCAAAATTCACGCGCGACCGTCACCCGTTCGACGCCGCCATGGCAACCACCCGCCGCCTGCTCGGCCTGCCCGCCTGACCTGACGTTCCGCCGGACGGGCTCCCCGGCCCGAAGGCAAGGAGATACCATGCAGAATTTCGAATTCTACAATCCCACCCGGATCATCTTCGGCAAGAACACGATCGCCCAGCTCGCCGACCATGTTCCGGCCCAAGCACGCGTCCTGGTCCTGTATGGCGGCTCCAGCGCCGAAAAGAACGGCACGCTGGCCGAAGTCCGCGCAGCCCTCGGTGCGCGCACGGTGCGCGAATTCGGCGGCATCGAAGCCAACCCCACCTACGAGACCCTGATGCGCGCGGTCGCGACCATCCGTGCGGAGGGGCTGGATTTCCTGCTGGCGGTCGGCGGTGGATCGGTGATCGACGGCACCAAATTCGTCGCCGCCGCCGTCAATGACAAAGGCGACGCCTGGGACATCCTGCGCACCCATGGCAGCAACGTCAGCGAAGCCCTGCCGTTCGGCAGTGTCCTGACATTGCCGGCCACCGGGTCGGAAATGAACAGTTTCAGCGTCATTTCCCGCACGGAGACGAAGGAGAAGCTCGCCTTCGGCAGCCCCCATGTCTTCCCGCGCTTCTCGGTGCTGGACCCGACCAAGACCTACACCCTGCCGGTACGGCAGGTCGCCAACGGCGTGGCCGATGCCTTCACGCATATCATGGAACAATACCTGACCTACCCGGCCGGCGGCATGGCGCAGGACCGTTTCGCCGAGGGGCTGCTGCTGAGCCTGATCGAAATCGGGCCGCAGGTCATCGCCAACCCGCATGATTACGACCTGCGCGCGAACCTGATGTGGATCGCGACCCTGGCACTGAACGGCCTGATCGGCGCCGGCGTGCCACAGGACTGGGCAACGCACATGATCGGCCATGAACTGACGGCCCGCCACGACATCGACCACGCCCGCACGCTGGCCATCGTCCTGCCGTCCATGCTGCGGGTCCGCAAGGAGGCCAAACGCGGCAAGCTGCTGCAATATGCCGAACGCGTCTGGAACCTGCGCTACGGCACCGAGGACGAACGGATCGAGAGCGCAATCGAACGCACGCGCACGTTCTTCGAAAGCCTGGACATCCCCACCCGCCTGTCCGCCTACGGTCTCGGCACCGAGACGATCGACGGCGTGATCGAGCAGCTCGAACGGCACGGCATGACCGCCCTGGGCGAACACCAGGACATCACGCTGGACGTCAGCCGCCGCGTTCTGGAAGCCAGCCTCTAAACGCCCACATGCTCACGGTCCCACCGTCGCGTAAGCGGTAGCAACACCGCGAACAGGACCGTGATCACGCCGGCGGCAATAGCCAGGGTCAGAAACAGGCCGGCATACGCCGCAGCCCCCGCCGCAGGCTGCGCGGGGGCACCGGCCGCCAAATTGGCGACCATGCTGCCCACATACATCGCCACCCCCATCGACAGCAGATACGACCCCATCATGAATCCGCCCATCGCGGCCGGTACATAGCGCGCAATCACCGCCAGTCCCAGCCCGCCGACCAGCAGTTCGCCCACGGCCAGCGCGCCATAGGCTGCGATCATGAACCAGGGTGACACCAGCCCCGCCCCGCCCGAGAGCGCACCCAGCCACCAGATCACGAACGCCAGCGTCACCAGGCTGTAGCCCACGACGAATTTCCGCGCGATCGGCAGGTCGCGCCCCTGCCGGGCAAAACGCCGATAGAGAAAGGCCAGGATCGGGCTGGCACTCATGATCCAGATCGGGTTAAGGGCCTGGAACTGACCGGCCGACATATGAAAAAGCGTCACCCCGCCCAACGTCACATCGCCGCGTACCGCACGCAGGGCGAACAGGGTCAGCGAGGTCGCCATCTGCTGGTAGAACACGAAATAGAGCATGCCCTGAATCGAGAGCATATAGGCCATCCGCAACCCCGGCCGCTGCGCCGGCGCGGCACGACGATAGATCAGGGTCCACATGACCAGAACCGCCAGTGCGGCCAGCCACACGCAATCCCGCGCCAGGGCGGGGCGGTCCAGAATCAGATGCAGCCCCGAAATGGCCGCCACGACGCCCAACAGCAGAGAAGCCACCGGCCCTGCCGCCAACGGCGCGAAATCAGGCGCCGAGCCAACGTGACGCAGCCGGCCGCGCAAGACGGTATAGACGCACAGACCAAACAGAAGCCCGGCGGAACAGGTGGCAAATGACACGGCCGGCCCGAAATGGTCCTGCAACAGGGGCGTCAGCAGGATCGACGCGGTCGAACCGACATTGACGGCCATGTAATAGAGCGTGAACGCGGAATCGAGCGCCGCATCGTCGCCTTCATAGATCCGGCGGACCAGATTGGCGGCATTGGGCTTGAAGAATCCGTTGCCGGTCGCGATCAGCGCCATGGCCACCGTCATCAGCCCGACATGAACCGTCGCCACTGCCAGCGCGGCATAACCGCCCATCATGCAGGTGGCCCCAAGCAGCATCGCCCGACGCGACCCCAGCACCCGATCCCCCAGCCAGCCGCCGACCACCGGCAGGGCGTAGGCCATGGCTGCGAAGGCCCCCATCAGCAGATTCGCCCGCGCATCCGCCATGCCGAGCTGCCGCACCATGAACAGCAACAGCACGGCCTGCATGCCGTAGTAACCGAACCGCTCCCACAATTCGATCGCGACCACGACAGCGAAGGATGAAGACCGCGTGGGCCGCGACGAAACGGAAGAAAGTTCAGACGGCATGCGTTTCCTGACAGATGACTAAAACGGGTCATAGATTTCCGTTTTCAATAGACTGTTCATCCAGTCGGACAAGCGCAAACGTTGCGCAGGCGGGCGAAAGCGGGGCGCACCCATTCGGCACGGAAACGCGGACAATGCACCACCGCCACTGGCCGGCCCCGTCCGATCTCGGCATGTTGGCCCCAACCGGAACGACAGGCCGGATCGCCCCACGGCACGACGAGAAAGGATCAGGGATGGAACAGAGCCAAGACGGCGCACAGGACCCCGCCCGGCATGCGGTGGGCTATCGTGGCTTGACGATCCATGACGGGGTGCAGGATGCAGATATCCCCTTGGCGATCCTCTATCCCACTACCGGCATACCGCGCCCATACCGCTTCGGCCCCTACCACTTACCCCTCGCCGCAGGAGCGATAGAGGGGCATGACCGCCCACTGATCGTGCTCTCCCACGGCAATGGCGGGTCGCCCTGGGTCTATCGCGATCTGGCAATGGCGCTTGCCGCGCGCGGCTTCGTGATCGCCATGCCAAAACATCCCGGCAACAGCCTGAACGACGACGCGCTGGCCCGCACGCTGGCCAATCTGGAAAACCGTCCCCGCCATGTCTGCCTGAGCATAGCCGCCGCCTTCGCAGACCCGATAGTAGGTTCGGCCCTGCGGCCCGAGCGCGTGGCACTGATCGGCCACTCCCTGGGCACCTACACTGTGCTGGCGGCAGCGGGCGGCCAGCCCTGGAGCGGCCGCCACGGCCCCGAAGCCCCGCCGCGCCGCATCGCGGTCACGCACGACCGGCGGGTGCATGCCCTGGTGCTGCTGGCACCAGCCACCGGATGGTTCCGCCCCCCCGGCGCCCTGTCGGCAGTCCGCTGCCCGATCCTGATGCGCACAGCCGCCGAAGACGACGTCACCCCGCCAGCTTTGGCCGATATCGTAATGCAGGGCGTCCCCGATCCGGCGCTGGTCGATAACCGCTGCGTCCCCGGCGCGGGGCATTTCTCGTTTCTCAGCCCCTTCCCCGCGAACATGGTCCGCCCGGATTTTCCGCCGTCACAGGACCCGCCGGGCTTCAACCGCACGACCTTTCAGCACGTCATGGCGGAAGAGATCGGCACCTTCCTGCACCGGACGATGCCGGGCCAGCCATAAGCGTAACCGTCATCCCCGGTAGTACCGGGATCGGCGGCCCGTCGCCGCGCCGGCTCACTCCGTCCGGATCAACGCCAGCCTGGGTTTCTGCCGCGCGAACACGGGCCGCATCTCGCCTGCCGACAGGGTGAATCCCGCGACCATCCGTGTCAGTTCGTCGGATGTCGCCACCAGATTGCGCACTGCCGAGGCACTCGCCTCGGCGACGGCGGCGTTCTTCTGGGTCGTCTGCTCCAGGCCACCCATGGCGATATTCAATTGGCTGATGCCGGCCGATTGTTCCTGCGTTGAAGCCGAAATGGTCGACATGACATCATTGATCTGCTGCACCTGCGACATGATGCGCTGCAACGCATCGCCCGCCTCATGCACCAACGCCACCCCAGCTTTCACCTGTCCGCCCGAGAGATTGATCAACGCGGAGATTTCGCGGCCTGCATCGGCCGAACGCTGCGCCAGCGCACGGACCTCGCTGGCGACCACGGCGAAGCCACGGCCGACATCCCCCGCCCGAGCCGCCTCGACACTGGCATTGAGGGCCAGAATATTGGTCTGGAATGCAATCTCGTTGATGATCCTGATAATGCCCGCCATTTCCTGCGAGGACTTCTCGATCTCCGAAATCGCCTGGATCGTACCATGCACCACGCTGCCCGCATGCTCGGCATCGCCGCGCGCTGTGCTGGCCATCTGGCTGGCCTTCAGCGTTTCCTCGGCCGTTCTCGTGATCCGTTGGGTGATCTGACCCAGCGCCGCCGACATTTCCTCCTGCGTCGCGGCCTGCTGCTCGCTGCGGCGGGACAGGTTTTCAGCCCCTTGGCGGATTCCGTCGGCATTCGACACGATATTCGTCGCATTCACCGCAATCTTGCCCAGACTCTGTTCCAGCGTTTCGGCTGTCTGGTTGAAATGCGCCTTCAGCGCATCCAGTCGCTCCGGGATCCGGCCACCTTCGATGCGATGGGTCAGATCACCATTGGCCAGCGCCGTCAGCGCATTGCCGATGATCTCGATCACCTCGCGATCCTCCTGGGCACGGCGATCCTGTTCCGCCTGCATCTCGACGCGCGCCTTGTCGATGTCGGCCAAATAGGACGATATCGTGAGGTCGATCTCCATCAGCACCACCTTGCACAGGCTGCCGATCGTCTCCCCCACATTCCGCGACACCCGTGACGAGGTCCGGGAGAAAAATCCACCCTGCGACAGCATGTCGTTAATCAGGGACTGGACGAGATGATTGAGGATGATCCCGTAGCCGCCGATATACAGGCTCGGATCCAGCCCGATGCGGGCATGCACCGAACCGATTGCCCGGACCTTCTTCACATATTCGTCGTCGAACCGAGCGCCAGAAATCCGTTTCCAATGCATCTTCTGAGCATGTTTGGCGTGCTCGATCTGCAATTCGGAAGAAAAGAAGCTCAGGGCTTTCGGGGTCCGGCGAACCTGAGCATAAAATTTATCAAGGGCGGGCGACACCTCCCGATCAATAAGAGCCTGAACAGATCGGATAGAACGAAAGTCATTTTCGTTCATCTCAACGAAATCTTGCCTGGATTTAAATTCAGACAGATCATGATTGTTCATAATTATTTCTCTATTGCGCAATACTTGAGAGCCACCGGAAACGAGCATTCCATTTGGACTCCCATAAATTTAATATTTATATAACGGGAATCGTTTTAGGTTATATCGTCCTGTTCTTTTTTCCTTCGGGAAAGAATCTCTCCCGTCCCTCCATAGGGGAGCGCAGAGCTATTGATGAATGGCTTTCTTCAAAACTCTTTTGTCACAGGACGCTGGCCTGCGTTCTTAAGGAAGAAACCCAACAGCAGGTACAGGGGCATGCAAAATCGCTCCAGGCTTTCGGAGCAGCGCGAACGCGGGGGCCTGTAGGTCTCCCCCGCATCCGGCATATCGCGTCAGTAGCGCGACGGAACGATCATGGCGTCCGGGGTCGGCTGCCGCTCATAGTCGGGATGATGAACGCGCTCAGGCAACACCACGTCCGGCTTCGGCACCGGCCCATAGGGCACAAGCGAGAGCAGGTGAGCGATGCAATTCAGGCGCGCGCGCTTCTTGTCCACCGCCTGCACCACCCACCAGGGGGCTTCGTCAATGCTGGAACGCTCGAGCATCGTCTCCTTCACGCGGGTATAATCTTCCCAACGGCGGCGGCTTTCCAGATCCATCGGGCTGAGTTTCCACTGCTTCAGCGGATCTTCGATCCGCGCGCGGAAACGGGCCTCCTGTTCGTCATCGGTGATTGAGAACCAGAACTTGACGATCTGGATGCCGCTGCGGACAAGCATGCGCTCGAACTCGGGCACCGAACGGAAGAACTCCTCGTATTCATCTTCGGTGCAGAAGCCCATGACACGCTCGACACCGGCACGGTTGTACCAGCTCCGGTCGAACAGAACGATCTCACCCGCCGCCGGCAAATGGGCCACGTATCGCTGGAAATACCATTGCGTGCGCTCACGGTCGCTGGGGGCCGGCAAGGCGGCAACGCGACACAGGCGCGGATTCAGGCGCTGGGTGATCCGCTTGATTGCACCACCCTTGCCGGCGGCGTCCCGTCCCTCGAAGATCACGACCAGACGATGGCCTGTCGTTTTCACCCAGTCCTGCAACTTGATCAGTTCGCCCTGAAGACGAACCAGTTCGCGGAAATAAACGCGTCGGAACGCGCGATCGGCTGCATCGAGTTCCCCCCCGATGGCCTCTTCCTCCAGAGTAAGTTCGAACTCTTCGTCCAGATCGTCGATGAGTTCGCGGCGCATCTGCACACGCTCGCGTTCCTCCGCTGAAAGGCTGTTCAGATCCTCATCGTCCATTGTCGCTGCCTCCTCGCCGCGCGCCATGCGCCGCATTCGCCGGAATAGGATTTCCCACAGACAAACACCTTGAAATTTTCATGAAATCCACAGCGTCAGCTTCTCAGAACGTAGTGGTCATGTTCACACCCAGCACGACACCGTTGTCGATCGACCGGCCGGTCTCCGGGTTGAACGATGTACCGCCGACATGCCAGAAATACTGAAAATCCGGTTGGACAATAAGATACGGCGTCACGGCCGCCTGATAGGTCGCCTCGATATGCTGTTCGGGCTTCAGCGCGCCGGCCAGACTGGTGCCCAGACGCACGGCGTCGTGCGCGTTCCCGATCGCCCTGCTACCGTAAAATCCAGTTCCCCAGGCAAGACCGATCGTATCGTCGGTGCGGCCCGGAACCAGGCCGTCTAACGTCAAGCCCCCCTGTATTTCGGTCGAATACCGATTACGCAAGCCGTCATTCGCGGTGGCGCGCATGAACAGGCTGATCGTCTTGCTCGATCCCGGCACGGCCCGCCAGATCATCTGGTCGGCCACCACGTACATCATCCAGTTATCGTGATGATAGAGGGGCTGACCTGTGCTGTCCGGCGAGGCCAGCAGGCCGCCGTGACTGTCGTATCGCTGATCGGGGAACCGCCCGGTGTCGTAGAGCCCGCCGAGCTTCCACGTCCCTGGCAGGCTTGGCGCACCCTTACCAGCAATCCAGAGGGCGAGATCGGCTGAAAACTGGGCTTCACCGATGAACAGCGTGCCGCCGCTGGTCGAAAACGCCGTACCCGAGGGGTCGCGCTGCGTGGGTGCCTCATTGCTGTAGAACGGGCCGCGCGTCGGGTTGTCGTCGGTGACGGCCCCCATCAGCACCAATGGGTCGATCGGTGCCCATTTCGCCCGCACTCCCAGAGCGGAGAATGGCCAGGATGGCCCTCCGGAATACAGGTTGCTGGACGTGGAGAGCGGCCAGCCGAAACTGGAATTAAGGAAGAAAGAGGCATTCTGGCTGACGAGAAATTCCGTATCAAGGTCGATCGACCCGACGCGGACATCCAGCCGGTTTGCAAAGAATCCTTGACCGTACCAGAGTTCGAACAGCCGGGTCGAACGTCCCACATCGTAGCCGCTGACGGCATTCACCGCCCCCAGCCGCTCGCTCGTCAGAGATCGGCCGCGGATCTGCAACGCGCTGACATTCAGTAACCCGTTGGGCCACCCGAAGCCCCGCTGGGTATCGAACATCACGGTCATGGCGGTCATGCCGTCATAAGTAGGACCGGGGTGAAGGCCGCCGGCGGCCAGGCCCCATAATTCCTCGACATCCTGCATGTTGATCCGGATGCCGTGACGGGCCAGCCAGGGTCGCGCCCCGGCCGCCTCGCCCAGAAGCTCGCTACCGGTGTCTTCGGGAGGCTGCACTTCCATCGGCGTCGGCGGGGGCAGCGGCACACCCGAGGGCAGAATATCGGTTACCTGCGGCGTGGTGGCGGCCAGAACACCGCCACCTGCCGTCAGGGGACAAATCATGGCCAGAACACCCGCCATACGGCACAGAACCGAAGGGGGTAATCTGACCGTCATGGCCTCGGATCAGAAGACATGTCTCAGAATAAAGAAGAGTACGCCGCTGATCAACATAGCGGCAGGCAGGGTGATCACCCAGGCCATGGCCATGGTGCGCAGCGTCCGCCATTGCAAGCCCGAGCCCGCCGCCGCCATGGTGCCCGCCACGCCGCTGGAAAGGATATGGGTGGTGGAGACCGGTAGACCATAGCCCTCGGCCAGGCCGATCGTCCCCATCGCGACCAGTTCCGCCGAGGCACCCTGCGCGTAGTTCAGATGCGTCTTGCCGATCTTTTCGCCCACGGTGACGACGATACGCTTCCAGCCGACCATCGTGCCCAGGCCCAGTGCTACCGCGACCGCCACCTTGACCCATGTGGGGATGAAGCGCGTGCCCGCGTTGAGCTGCCCCATGAAGCCCTTCAGACCGGCGGCCTCGGCCCCTGCGAAGGCGTTGGTCTTGCCCAGCACGCGGATCGCATCCGACACCAGATACATGTCGGTGCGGACGTTCGGCACCTGTGCGGCGGGGATGGCGTTGAGGGTGCGGTAGCCCTTGACCGAATTCGCGATATCGTCGGAGAGCACGGCCAGCGCGCCATAGACCTGTCCATCCGCAACCGCCCGGTCGCGCAGTGCCGCCGTTACCCGCGCGCGGGCCGCCGCGACATCATCGACATCGGTGCCCGCCATGTGATGGCGGAAGATGCCCGCGGCGTCACCGGCCGACTGGACGAAAGCCGGCATTGCGGCTTCCGGCATCGCGCGGTTGAGGGCGTAGGCGGTGGGTGCGGCGCCGATCAGGATGAGCATGATCAGGCCCATGCCCTTCTGCCCGTCATTGCCGCCGTGGAAATAGGAAACGCCGGTGCAGGTGCCGATCAGCAGGCCGCGAATCCACAATGGGGGCGGCTTGTGGCCTTCGGGGGTCTCGAACAGCGTTCGGTTGCGCACGAGGACGCGGAACAGCCAGAACAGCGCCATGGACAGTATGAAGCCGCAGAGCGGACTGAACAGCAACGCACTGAAAACCTTGGACACTTGCGACCAGTCGACGCCGTAGGTGGCGGCCCCGGCGGGCGCCATCAACTGGTTGGCGATGCCCACCCCCATGATCGAGCCGATCAGGGCGTGCGAGGAACTGTTGGGTACCCCCATCGCCCAGGTCGCGAGGTTCCATACGATCGCGGCGATCAGGAGCGCGAAGATCATCGCATATCCCGCGCCGCTGCCGACCTGGAGGATGAGTTCGACCGGCAGCAGCGTGACCACGCTGTAGGCGACGGCACCGGATGAGACCAGCACGCCCAGAAGGTTCCACACGCCCGACCATACGACAGCCACCATGGGCGGCATGCTGTTGGTGTAGATCACGGTCGCGACCGCGTTGGCCGTGTCATGGAAGCCGTTGACGAATTCGAAGCCCAGCGCGATCAGCAGCGCCAGCGCCAGCAGGGCGAAGGCCCCGATCGCCAGTCCGTTCCCGCCTGCCGCCCGCACGTCGGCCAGGACGCTGTAGCCGACGAAACCCAGCGCGCACGCCAGCACGGCCAGGAAGAATATCCTGAACGCGGGGGTTCCCCCACTCTCCATTCTAGGACGCAGAAAATGACTGCGCGGTATGGTTGTCTCCGACAAGGCTTCCCCCCCTTGGCCAAAAAGTGCTGTGACAGCGCGACACTCAGCGGAAAGTCCGGTCCAGAAACAGTGAAGTTATTTTGAAAGGGGAACCGTGCCCCATGCACGGAGCGGCCTTTCCGTGCGATATCCGCAGGATGGCCGAACTGCCGCCATCGGGCGTTCAGCCGGATACCAGCACATCCAGCGGCGCTCCGCCGGCCAGCATGGCGAGGTCCAGCATCGCCGCACGGTCGATGATGCGGTCCGGGTGGAGCAGCGAGCGCCACGGCCCGGCGGGGGCATCGTCCCAGTCCAGCGTCGTGCCGCGCCACAGCATCGCCGGGCAGGACAGGTTGGCCGGGTCCGGCATCAGGGCAGCGGACAGGCGCGGCGCGACCACCAGCATCGTGGTACCTTCCGTCACGCGGGTGAAGGCGAGCAGATGCTGCCGCCGCGTGCCCGCGACCCGGACCGGACGGTACGCGCCATCGGCAAACAGGGCCGGATAAGTGGCCCGGAACCGCAGTACGGCCGCGATCAGCGTCTGTTTTACTCTGCCGTCGCGCCAGTGCGGCAGCAGCGACCCGACATCCGCGCTTTCGGCCAGGGCCGCCATGCGGGCCGGGAAATCCACCGGGCGGCGGTTGTCGGGATCGACCAGGCTGAAATCCCAGAACTCGCAGCCCTGGTAGAGATCTGGCACGCCGGGGCTGGTCAGGCGCAGCAGCGTCTGCGCCAGCCCGTTGAGGGCGCCGGCGGGGGCGATCTGGTTGGCGAACGCATCGACCATCCAGGGGAAGCGGTTTTCGGGGTGGGCGGACAGCAGGGCGGCGAGGTAGGCGCCGCAAGCCTCCTCGTAGGCGGGTTCCGGGTCGATCCAGCTTGTGTGACGCTTGGCCTCGCGGAGCGCCTTGACCTGCCAGGCGGCTATGCGGTCGTGGAAGTCCGGGGTGATCCTGTGTTCGAGCGGGCTGTCGCCGATCGGCCAGGCGCCCAGCAGGGTCTGGTAGAGGATCAGTTCGTCGGCGCGGTCGGGTGCCGTGCAGGGGCCGGACCGGGTGGCGACACGGTGGCGCAAGGGCGCATTGAACTCGCTCCAGCGGGTGGCGACGCGCACCCATTCCTGCGCCAGTTCGGACAGCACCGCGATGCGGGCGCGGGCGTCCTCGCCGCGTTTATGGTCGTGGGTGGCGGTGGCGAGCATGGCGCGGGGCCAGTCGCGCTGACGCGCGATATTGGCGGCGTGAAAGGCGGCGACCGTGCCGCCGAAATGGCCGGGATGCGTGCCGACATCGTTGCGCGACAGCAGGCGGCCATAGCGGTAGAATCCTGTATCTTCTACCGATTTTGCGGCCAGTGGGGCTGTCAGATGCACGAAGCAGGCGATGGCTTCGGCGGGGCCGCCGGGGCCGAGTTGACGCTCCAGCCAGTCCAGAACCGGCTGCTGTGCCGGCACCAGCGTGGGGCGCACGGTCTGGCAGACGGTGTGCAGGACCGCGCTGTCTTCGTCATAGGTCCGGTAGACGGGAAAGCGGATCAGGATCTGGCGCAGCACACGGTCCAAGGCGGGCGGCGTGAAGTCGCGGGCGCGCGGGTCGCGGCGGGCGAGGCCGGACAGGACGTGGACCAGGCGGGCGAGATCGGCGGCCAGGGTGTCGTTCAGCACCACCTCGCGTGCCGCCTGTTCTTCCTCGCGGAAACTGGTGGCGCCGCCGGCGCCCCAGACCCACAGATCGTCCAGCGCATCGGCGCCGCGCTGGTCGTGGAGCAGCAGGTCGACCTGTTCCAGAAAGTCGTAGCCGGTGGTGCCGTCGATCGGCCAGTCGGCGGGCAGGGCTTCGTCCGCCGCCAGAATCTTCTCCACATAGAGGGGGGTATTTGATGGGGCCTCGGGAGGGCGGCGTGGGGCAGCGGCGGACAAGGCGCGATGCAGGCGAGAGGTGTAGGCATGGGGGTCGGTGAGGCCGTCGATGTGGTCCACCCTCACGCCGTCGATCAGCCCGTCTTCATACAGGTCGATGACGGTACGATGCACGGCGTCGAACACGTCGGGATGTTCGACGCTGAGGCCGGCCAGCGTGGTGATGTCGAAGAAGCGGCGCCAGTTGATCAGGTCGGAGGCCGTGCGCCACCAGGCCAGCCGGTAATGCTGACGCTCCAGCAGCGCGTGCAGGCGCGCCCGGCCCTCCGGGCTGTCGGGCGCCATGCGCGCCAGGACGGCGTCCGGCGATCCGTCGGCGTCCGCGAACAGGTCGGCATAATGATCCGGGCAGATCGGGAAGCGATGCTCGTAATGCCAGCAGGCGAACGAGCCGTCGGCCGCGTCGTGGCGCAGGCGCAGCGTGCCGTTTTCCAGGCAGTCGCCATAGGGCTCGGCCAGGAACGGCAGCAGGACGCGGCCGCGCAGGCGCTCGTCCGGCGGGTTCCAGTCGATGTCGAACATATGCGCGCACCGGCTGGCCTGGCCCCACGCCAGAACGTCCTCCCACCACGCATTGCCGCTGCCGCCGACCGCCATGTGGTTGGGTACGATATCGAGGATCAGGCCCATGCCGCGCGCGCGCAATCGGGCCACCAGCCGGGCCAGGGCTTCGCGGCCGCCCAGTTCGGGGTTGATACGGCTGTAATCGAGCGTGTCATAGCCGTGGGTCGAGCCCGGACGGGCGGCCAGCAGCGGCGAGGCGTAGAGATGGCTGATGCCCAGGTCGGCGAAATAATCGACCAGCTTCACAGCGTCGTCGAGCGTGAAGCCGGCGTGGAATTGCAGGCGGACCGTTGCGCGGACACCTGTCATGCCGGGCTCCGTGCCGTGCGCAGCAGGTCCAGCCGGCGGGCGGCGTCCGGCCGGGCCAGCAGCGGCGGGCCGGGCGGATAACGCTGCTGCCAGTTGGGATGGCCGGAGACGGTGCCGGGCAGGTTGGGCTGCTCGGGCAGGCCCAGCGCGTCTTCCAGCGGCAGGATGGCCAGCGGCGACGCGGCCGCGCCGACGAAGCGGGTGGCCGCATCGACCACCTGGGCCGCGCCGTCGGGCGTGACCGGGGGAAGTTCTGGCGCCTCGGGCGGGTGCAGCGCCGCCCACAGGGCCGCGCGGTCATGCGCGCGGGCGGCCAGCGCGTCTTCGGCGCGGGTGCCGCGCGGCAACTGGCGCAGGGTCTTGCGCCAGCCGATATCGGTGGCCTGCCACCAGCCGGCGACCGTCGGCAGGTCGTGCGTCGTCGTCATGGCCACGTCGTTCGTTCCCCATTGATCCGGCGGCAGGAACATGCCCTGAGCGTCGCGCTGGAACCACAGCACGTTCATGCCCATGATGGAACGCTGCGCGGCACGGGTGCGGAAGCCCGCGGGCACGGTGCCCAGGTCCTCGCCGATCACCACCGCGTCGTGCCGGTGCGATTCCAGCGCCACCAGCCGCATCAGGTCGCGGCCCGGAAAGGACAGATAGGCGCCGTCGGCGGCCGAGGCGCCCTCGGGGATGACCCACAGCCGCTCCAGCCCCATGACATGGTCGATGCGGATGCCGCCCTGGCGCGTCAGCGTCGCGCGCAGCGTGTCGATGAAGGCGCTGTAGCCGTGGGCGCGCAGCGCGGCGGGGGAGAAGGTGGTCAGCCCCCAGTTCTGCCCCAGCGGGCCGAGCGGGGCGGGCGGCGCGCCCGCCCCCCCCCCGCAAAAGAAAAAATGCTCCTTCGGCCCGCACAGGGTCCCCCCCCCATACCGGGGCCCCCCCGCGGCCCGGCCCCCCCCCCGGGGGGGGGGGGGGGGGGGGGGGGGGGGGGGGGCCCGCCCCCCCCCCCCCCCCCGCCCCCCCCCGGGGGGGGGGGGGGGGGGGGGGGGGCCCCCCCCCCCCCGCCGATCAGGAAATCGTCCTGGTTCGCCCAGCACTGGCTGCCACCCGGATCGGTGCCCACCGCCAGGTCCGCGATCAGGCCGATGCGCATGCCCGCCGCGCGCGCGGCCTCGCCCGCGCCATGCAGGCTGCGCGCCGCCAGCCATTGCAGGAACAGGTGGAAACCGACCTCGTGATGACGCTCGGCCGCGAAGCGCGCGACCTCGGGGCTGGCGGGGTTGCGCAGGGGGGCGGGCCACGCGCGCCAGTTGCCGCCGCGCGGGCCACGGCCGAGCTGATGCGCCTGAAGCGCCTCGAACACCGCGTGACGGTGCAACGCGGGGCCATGGGCGGCGACGAACGCCGTCAGTTCGGGCGGCGGGGTATCGCGGATATGCTCGTCATACAGGCCGCGCAGCATGCGCAGCCGGAGCGCCGCCGCCGCCGGCCAGTCGATCAGCGGGGCCTCTTCCAGCGCGTGCGTGGCCTGCGGCGCGATGCGCAGCCGGCGCATCATCGCCCCGATATCATGCGTGGAAAACCAACTGCGCATATCGGCCAGCAGCACGTTCAGGAACAGCCGGCTGGACGGGGAATAGGGGCTGAACTGCGTGGGGCATGCGCTGAACATGGCATGGACCGGGCTGATGGCCAGCGCATCGGCCCCGGCCGCCGCCGCCTGCCGCGCCAGGTCGGCCAGCGCGCCGAAATGGCCGATGCCGCCATCGTGCCGCGCGCGCAGGCCGGGGATCTGCACCGACAGGCCCCAGCCGCGCGCGCCTTCCGTCGCATCGGCCACCGTGCGGCAGCGGGCCGGCGCGATGGCCAGCACGACGCGCCGGCCCGCGATGTCCAGACGGTGATAGCCGACCCGCGCGATGGCGGGCAGCCGCACGCGGCCGTCGCGCGAGCGGCCGGCCTCGCCTTCGAGCGAGCCGCCATCCTCATAATCCAGCCGGAACGCCGTCTGGCGGGACAGCGGTCGCAGCGGCAGCACGGTGGCGACCCCGACCTGCCCCACGATCATCGGCGGCAATGCGTCTTCCTCGGGCATCGAGCCGTCTTCGAGCACGCGCAGCAGGCTGCGCAACGTATCGAGCCCGACCCGATGCGAAGCGCCGGCGGCATCCTGCCAGACCGTGACCAGCCCGGCCTTGCGAGCCCGTGCGCGCAGGGTCCGGTCATCCATGGGCGGGCTCGGCCAGATGGATCGTGACGGCGTGGCGCGGCAGCCGGGCTTCGGTGCCGGCGGCGGGCGGGTACTGGAACAGGACCGGGCCGGCGACCCAGTCCGGCAGATCGACCGTGTCCGCGCCCAGATTGAGGCCGACCGACAGGATCGCGCCGTCGGCCATGCGCCAGCGCGCGGCCACCGCGCCCGGCCCGACGACCCGTGCCCCCAGCCCCTGCGCGCCGCGCAGGCGCGGCGTGATGCGGGCATGGCGCAGGCGCAGCAGGCTGGCGAAGAAGGCCAGCCAGTCCTGCCCTTCCGGCGTTTCGGCCTCGTCCGGCGGCGGGATCGAGGCGGCGAAAGTGGCGGGGTCGTTGGGGTTGGGGATCGTCTCGCGCCGGGCCGGGTCGCTGAAATGGGCGAAGGCCGCGAATTCGCGGCGGCGGCCGTCGCGCACGATGTCGCCCAGGATCGGCGGATGGCTGGTGAAATACAGGAACGGCCGGCGGGAGCCCCATTCCTCGCCCATGAACAGCATCGGGATCTGCGGGGACAGCAGCAGCAGGCCGTAGGCGGCGCGCAGGGCCTGCGGGGCGGCCAGCACCGTCAGCCGCTCGCCCAGCGCGCGGTTGCCGATCTGGTCGTGATTTTGCAGGAACAGGACGAAGGCGGTGGCGGGCAGGCCGCCCGTTTCCATGCCGCGCGGATGACCGAGGGTGGGGAACATCTCGCCCTGGAAGGCGAAGCCCTCGGCCAGCACCCGCGCCAGCCGCCCGGCGGGGTCGGTGGCGAAATTGGCGTAATAGCCCTCGTCCTCGCCCGTCAGCAGCACATGCAGGGCGTTGTGCCCGTCATCGTTCCACTGGGCGTCGAAGCCCGCGCGCAGCAGGCCGGAATCGTTGTTCTCGTTCTCCAGGATCAGATGCACATGGCGGCCGGGCTCGACCCGCGCGCGGACGTGGGCCGCCAGGTCCACCAGCCAGTCACGCTCGCCGATCGCCTGCACCGCATCGAAGCGCAGGCCGTCGAACCGGTATTCCATGAGCCAGTACAAGGCATTTTCGGCGAAATACGCCTGCACTTCGGGCTGGCGGAAGTCGATGGCGTCGCCCCACGGCGTGGGCCGGCCGGCATGGAAGAACGGAGCGGCGTAGGCGGCAAGGAAATTTCCCTCCGGCCCGAAATGATTGTAGACGACATCGAGAAAGATCATCATGCCCAGCGCGTGGGCGTGATCGACCAGCGCCTTGAGCTCCTCCGGCGTGCCGTAGGACGATTCCGGCGCGTAGGGCAGCACGCCGTCATACCCCCAGTTGCGGCCGCCTGGAAATTCCGACAGCGGCATCAGTTCCACCGCCGTGATCCCCAGCGCCTTGAGCCGGGCAAGCTGCGCGCGCACGCCGCGAAACCCGCCGGCCGCGCCGACATGGATTTCGTAGATGACCGCCTGTTCCCACGGCAGGCCGCGCCAGTCGTCGTCCTGCCACGCATAGGCGCGGGGATCGACCACCTGGCTTGGCCCCGACACGTCGCGCGGCTGGGCGCGGGAGGCCGGGTCGGGCACCGCCAGATGCGGGTTGAGCCGGTAGCGGTAGAGCGCGCCGGCGCCGCAGGGGGCCGTGGCCTCGAACCAGCCATCGGCATCGCGCGCCATCGGCACCGGGGGATGGCCTTCGATTTCCACCGACACGCTGGCGCAGGACGGTGCCCAGAACCGGAAGCGCGTCTGCTGCGGCGCGAGCAGGGTCGCCCCGAAATGACCCGAGAACGCATGGGTTTTACGCATCGGCCGTTCCCTTTGCATGCTGGCCATCCGGCGTGAAGCCGAACAGCGCCACGGCGTGGGCACCGACCGTCCAGCGCGCCAGCCTGTCCGAACGGGTGCCGGTCCGCGTGGGATCGGCACTGTCGAGCAGCAGCGTCCATTCGCCCGAAACCGGCGGCAGGATGCAGTCCTGGTCCTCGTCGCCCGTGTTCATGATCAGATAGGTGCTGTCGGTGGGGCCGTCATCGGTGCTGGAGCGGAAAAGCCCCAATATTCTTCCATGTTCGTCGTTCCAGGCGTCGGAGGTCATGGGGTGGCCCTCGGCGTCGTACCAGGCGATGTCGAGCAGGCCCGGCGCTGTTTCGCGCTTGCCGTACAGGTAGCCGCGGCCGCGCACCGAGGCGTGGGCGGCGCGCAGGGCGGCCAGTTGGCCGACATAGGCGGTCATCGCCTGTCCGGCCGGTGTGGCGGCCAGCGGCCAGTCCAGCCAGGACGTGGCGTTGTCCTGGCAGTAGGCGTTGTTGTTGCCGTTCTGGCTCTGGCCGAATTCGTCGCCCGCCAGCAGCATGGGCGTGCCCTGCGAGAAGAACAGCGTGGCCAGAATGGCGCGGCGCACCCGGTCGCGCACCGCCAGGATCGCCGGATCGTCGGTCGGGCCTTCCACCCCCCAGTTGCGGCCGAGATTGTCGGAATGGCCGTCCTGGTTATTCTCGCCGTTGGCGTCGTTATGTTTATGATCGTAGCTGACCAGATCCATCAGCGTGAAGCCGTCATGCGCCGTGACGAAATTGACCGATGCCCAGGGCCGTCGCCCGCATCGGTCGAAGATGTCGGCCGAGCCGGCGAGACGGGCCGCCATGTCGCCGCGCGTCAGCGCGTCGCCCCGCCAGAAGCGACGCAGCGTGTCGCGATAGCGGTCGTTCCATTCCGCGAAGCCCGGCGGATGGTTGCCGAGCTGGTAGCCGCCCGGCCCAGGATCCCACGGTTCGGCGATCAGCTTGCGGGTGGACAGGACCGGGTCCTGGCGCAACACGTCGAAGAAGCCGCTGAACGGGTCGAACCCGTAGCTCTCGCGCCCCAGGGTGGAGCACAGATCGAAGCGGAACCCGTCGATATGGAAATCGACCGCCCAGTGACGCAGGGAATCCATGACCATCTGCAACACGCGGGGGTGCGACAGGTTCAGCGTATTGCCGCAGCCGGTATCGTTGATCAGGTGGCGTTCGTCCTCCGGCACCAGGCGGTAATAGACGGCGTTGTCCAGGCCGCGATAGCACAGGGTCGGGCCGAGTTCGTTGCCCTCGCACGTATGGTTGTAGACCACATCGAGGATGACCTCGATGCCGGCCGCGTGCAGGCGGCGGATGGCGGTGCGGATCTCGTGCGGGGAGCCTTCGGCCAGATAGGCGGCCTGGGGGGCGAAGAAGGACAGCGTGTTGTAGCCCCAGTAATTCGTCAGCCCGCGTTCGACCAGGAACCGCTCCTTGACGAAGGAATGGACCGGCATCAGTTCCAGCGTGGTGACGCCGATGCGCAGCAGGTGATCGATCAGGCGCGGGTCGGACAGGGCGCGGAAGGTGCCGCGTTCGACCGGCATCAGGTCGTTGCGCCGCATCGACAGGCCACGCACATGGGCTTCCATGATCACCGTGCGTTCCCACGGCACGCGCGGCAGCCGGTCGTCGCCCCAGTTGAAGGCGTCGTTGGTGACGACGCTTTTCGGCATCGCGGGCGCGCTGTCGCGCCGGTCGATCGACAGGTCGGCGCGCGGCGAGTTGACGCGGTAGCCGAACAGGGAGTCCGACCACGTCAGCGCGCCATGCAGCGCGCGGGCATAGGGATCGACCAGCAGCTTGTGCGGGTTGAAGCGGTGGCCGCGCAGCGGTTCGTACGGGCCGTAGGCGCGGTAGCCGTAGAGCATGCCGGGCCGGGCGTCGGGCAGGTAGCCGTGCCAGACTTCGTCGGTGCGCTCGGGCAGTTCGAACCGCGCGACTTCGCGCCGGCCCGAGTGATCGAACACGCAGAGGTCGATCCGGTGCGCGTTGGCCGAGAAGACCGCGAAATTGACGCCCAGCCCGTCCCATGTGGCGCCCAGCGGCGCCGGGGCGCCGCGCGTCAGGCGGGCGGGAAAGCGCATCACGATGCGGAATCCGTCTGGAAACCGGCACCGGCGGCGGGCGGGCGTGGGCCTGCGTCTTCAGGCCCGGCCTTGAACACCATCATGCGGCCCACTCCGGCGTGAGATAGAGGACGGCGAGCGGGGGGAGGACCAGGACGCAGGAATGGTCGCAGCCATGGGCGGGCTCGGGTTCCGCCATCGCGCCGCCGCCATTGCCCATGCCTGACCCCGCATATTCGCCACCGTCGGAATTGAGCAGTTCGCGCCAGTAGCCGCCAGCGGGCACGCCCACGCGGTAGGCCGGGCGCGGCACCGGCGTCATGTTGCATACCACCAGGACCGGGGCGGCGTCTGGCGCGCGGCGCAGCCAGGCGAAGACCGCGTTGTCGACATCGTCCCCGACCAGCCAGTCGAACCCGTCGGGCGTGCAGTCGGCGCGGTGGAGGGCCGGGATGGCGCGGTGCAGGCGGTTGAGGTCGCGGACCAGCGCCTGCATGCCCCGCCCCTCCGGCTGGTCCAGCCGGTACCACGCGATTTCGCCATCCGCCCGCCATTCGTGCGGCTGGGCCAGTTCGCCGCCCATGAACAGCAGTTTCTTGCCCGGATGCGCCCACATGAAGGCGAAATAGGCGCGCAGGCCGGCATGTTTGCGCCAGTCGTCGCCCGGCATGCGCTCCAGCAGCGAGCCCTTGCCGTGCACGACCTCGTCATGCGACAGCGGCAGGATGAAACGCTCCGAAAAAGCATAGTGCAGACCGAACATGATTTCGGAATGATGGTAGCGGCGCCAGATGGGGTCGCGGCCCATATAGGCCAGGGTGTCGTGCATCCAGCCCATGTTCCATTTGTAGGAAAAACCCAGGCCGCCATCGGCCACCGGCCAGCTTACGCCGGGCCAGGCGGTGGATTCCTCGGCGATCATGAGCGTGTGGGGGCAGAGTTCGGCGACGGTCACGTTGAGGTCGCGCACGAAGGCGACGGCCTCCAGATTCTCGCGGCCGCCATGGATGTTGGCCAGCCATTCGCCCTCGCGTCGGCTGTAGTCGCGGTAGAGCATCGAGGCCACGGCATCGACCCGCAGCCCATCGACATGGTAGCGCCGCAGCCAGGTGAGCGCGCTGCCGATGAGGAAGCCCCGGATCTCGTTCCTGCCGAAATTGTAGATCAGCGTGTGCCAGTCGGGGTGGTAGCCCTCGCGCCGGTCCGCGTGCTCGTACAGGCACGAGCCGTCGAAATGGGCCAGGCCGTGGACGTCGGCGGGGAAGTGGGCCGGCACCCAGTCGAGGATGACGCCGATGCCGGCGCGGTGGCAGGCATCGACGAAGGCGGCGAACTGGTGCGGCGCCCCGAAACGGGCCGACGGCGCGTACAAGCCCAATGTCTGGTAACCCCATGATCCGTCGAACGGATGCTCCATGACCGGCATCAGCTCGATATGGGTGAACCCCATCTCGACGACGTACGGGATCAGTGTCCGTTCCAGGTCCGCCCAGCGCAGGATGCCGTGGGGGTCGCCCTCTGGCCGGCGCCAGGAGGCCAGATGCACCTCGTAGATCGACAGCGGGGCGGTGTGGGCCTGTCGGCCGGCGCGGCCCTGCATCCAGTCCTCGTCGGTCCAGGCGAAGGGGGACGTGTCCGCCACCACGGAGGCGGTGGCCGGGGGTTGCTCGGCCGCCAGGGCGTAGGGGTCGGCCTTGGGGGGGAGCAGGCGCTGTTCGGCGTCGATGATTTCGTATTTATAACGCTCGCCGGGGCCGATGCGGGGGATGAACAATTCCCAGATGCCCGCCGCGTGGCGCAGGCGCATGGGGTGGCGGCGGCCGTCCCAGACATTGAAATCGCCGATGACCGAGACGCGGAAGGCATTGGGCGCCCAGACCGCGAAACGCACGCCGGCCACGCCGTCGATCACCATCGGCTGGGCGCCCATCACCCGGTCCAGGTCGCGATGGTCGCCGCGCGCGAACAGGTGCAGGTCGAGATCGCCCAGCAGCAGGCCGAAGGAATACGGGTCCTCGGTTTCCTCCCAGCCGTCGGCCCAGCCGATCTTGAGCCGGTAGCGGGCGCCGGCGGGCACGGTGCCGACATACAGGCCGCGTTCGTCCACCCGGCGCATCGCCCGCTCGATCGGGGCCGAGCGCGGGCGTTGCACCACCAGACGCACCGCCCGCGCGTCGGGGCAGAAGGCGCGCACGATGTCCAGCCGCCCGTGCGGCTGGCGGCCGAGGATGGCGAACGGGTCGGGGCAGGTGCCCCGCAGCAGGTCTTCGGCTTCCGGCGGGAGGGAATAGGCACTTTCGTTCGAGGCAACATTCATGAGGCGGGATTCCGGCGGGCAGGAGATGCAGGCGGAGAATGGCGGACGAACACACGGACAGGCGGCCGGTCATGCCGGGTAGAGGACGGCGCGGGGCCGTCAGCCGGGGCGGCCGAACGGATCGTTGGCGCGGACCCGCCCACGCCGGGCCGCCTGGTAGCTGGCCCGCGCATTGCGCGCGGAATGGGCCGGGCCGGTCGGGCCGGCGATTGGCGGGCGGCGGCGCATCGAGGACTGGTCGAATTCGGTCATGCCGACTTCCGCGCGGCCGAGGACGCGGCGGAAAAGCCGGGCATATTCCTGCGCCTTGCGCCCCCACGAGACATCGTATCGCGCGCCGTTGCGTTGCAGGCCCGCCCAGCGCGCCGGCTGGCGGTACAGCGTGGCGGCGCGGCGGATGGCACCGGCCAGCGTCTCGCCATCGACCGGGGAGAACAGGAATCCGGTCGCGACATCGCTGGCCATCGCGGCCTCGTTGGCGTCGATGATGGTGTCGGCCAGACCGCCGACGCGCGAGGCGATGGGCACGCAGCCATAGCGCACGGCGCAGAGCTGGGTCAGGCCGCACGGTTCGAAGCGCGAGGGCACCAGCAGGGCGTCCGCCGAGGCCTGGATGCGGTGGCCAAGCTGCTCGCTATAGCCGATATGGCAGGCCAGCCGGTCGGGATACTGGCGGGACAGCCGGGCCAGGGCGCGCTCCATCCCGACCTCGCCGCTGCCGACCACCACGAGCTGTGTCTGGTCGTCGAGAATATGGGGGATGATATCGGCGAGGATATCCACGCCCTTCTGGCCCGTCAGGCGGCTGACCAGACCCAGCAGGAAGACGTTCGGGTCCTGCCGCAGGCCGAATTCCGCCTGGAAGGCGCGCTTGTTGGGCCGGCGGCCCGCCAGATCGCCCACCTGGTAGGGGAAGAGGACCGATGGATCGGTTTCGGGATTCCAGTCGTTGGTGTCGATGCCGTTGAGAATGCCGCGCAGGCGGTCCGCCCGGCTGCGCAGCAGGCCGTCCAGCCCCATGCCCCATTCGGGGGACTGGATTTCGCGCGCGTAGGTCGGCGAAACCGTGATGATGCGCTCGGCGAAGAGCAGGCCCGCCTTGAGGAACCCGACCGCGCCGTAGCATTCCACGCCGTCGATCGAGAACGCATGGGGCGGCAGGCCGAACCGTGCGAGATCCGCCGCCGGGAAGCGGCCCTGGAAGGCGAGATTGTGGATGGTCTGCACCACCGGGGCGGCCGGCTGGCCGTCATAATGCAGATAGGCGCCCGTAAGGCCGGCCTGCCAGTCATGCGTCATGACCAGATCGGGCCGGCGGCCGGGCACATGCCCCTGCGCGAGACTGGCCGCGACGCGGGACAGGCAGGCGAAGCGCAACCCGTTATCGGGCCAGTCGGTGCCGTCGGGCGCCAGGTAGGGGTTGCCCTTGCGCCGGAACAGGGAGGGACAGTCGATGACCAGCAGGCGATGGCCGGCCGCGTAGCCTTCGAGCAACGCGATTTCGACCCCCGGCAGCGGCGACATCTCGGCCACGCGCACCGGACCTTCCAGCGCGTCCAGCACCGCCGGGTAGCCGGGCAGCAGGGTGGTGACCAGCACGCCCTCGGTGTGCAGCGCCGCCGGCAGGGAGCCCACCACGTCGCCCAGTCCGCCCGTCTTGACGAAGGGGTACATTTCCGATGCCACGGAGAGCACGCGGATCGGACCCGATGGCTCCTGTTCCTGCTGGTGACGGTGCATGCCGCGTACCCTTCTTGGTCAGGAGGAAAGGAAGGCGCCCGATCGGGCCTCTGAAAAAATCTAACGACGGCGAAGGGCCAGGGAACAACTATCACGATAAAGTGATTGATTCGAAAGAATCCTGCCAGTTCGGCGAGAAATGCGAACTCGTGATGCGAACTTTTCGCCGCCTCGCCGATCGGGACCGGACGGTGGGCAGCGGGCATTTTTCCTTCGGGGCCGGTTCCCCCCTGCCATCGGGGCCAGTTGCCGCTAGAACGGAGAAAAGCAATAAGGAACCGTCCCGATGATGACCCCCCTGCCCCCGACCGGCGCGGCCCCGCCGCTGCGCAGCCCGAGCGACGCCCGGCACATTATCGCCGCGTGCTTTCTGGGCTGGACGCTGGATGCCTGCGATTTCTTCATCGTGCTGTTTACGCTGGATAATGTGGCCCACAGTTTCTCCACCTCGCTGGAGGCGATCCTGCTGGCGCCGACGCTGACGCTGATCAGCCGGCCGGTCGGGGCGTATCTGTTCGGCCGGGCCGCCGACCGGTACGGCCGCCGCCCGATCCTGATGGCGACGATCGTGACCTATTCGACCATCGAACTGCTGTCGGCCTTCGCGCCGAACCTGACGATCTTTCTCGCGCTGCGGCTGCTGTTCGGCGTGGCGCTGGGCGGGGAATGGGGCGTGGGGACATCGCTGACCATGGAGACGGTGCCGCCGCACTGGCGCGGCACGGCATCGGGGCTGCTCCAGGCCGGGTATCCGGCGGGCTATCTGCTGGCGTCGCTGATGTTCCTGCTGCTGCCTGCGCTGGGGTGGCAGGGGCTGTTCGTGCTGGGGGCATCGACCGGGCTTTCGGTGATCTATGTCGCGCTTTACGTGAAGGAAAGCCCGGTGTGGCTGGCCAGCCAGCAGCGGATGGCCGGGATGCCGCGCGCGGCGAAGCCGTCCATGCTGTCGGTGCTGCGGCGTTACCGGGGGCTGGTGGTGTATGCCGTGTGCCTGATGGCGGCGTTCAACTTCTTCAGCCATGGGTCGCAGGACCTGTTTCCGAAAATCTTCCTGGCCCTGCAACGGCATTTGCCGCACCCGACCATTACCGTGATCGTGGTGCTGTATAACCTCGCCGCCATCGCGGGCGGGCTGTGCTTCGGCGCGCTGTCGGAGCGGATCGGGCGGGCGCGGGCCATTGCGCTGGCCGCGGTGCTGGCGCTGCCGCTGCTGCCGCTGTGGGCGCTTTCGGCCACGCCGCTATGGATTGCCGTGGGGGCGGTGCTGATCCAGTTCTGCATCCAGGGCGCCTGGGGCGTGGTGCCGGCGTATCTGAACGAACTTTCGCCCTCCGACGTGCGCGCCACCTTCCCCGGCGTGGCCTATCAGTGCGGGAACCTGATCGCGGCCAGCACCGGGCTGATCCAGCACCGGATCGCGCTGGGCCTGGGCGGCGACCTGGCGCCCGCGCTGATGATCGTGGTGGGGGGCGCGGGCTGCGCCATCGCGCTGCTGGCGACGTTTGCGGGACCGCGCTTTCACGCGCAGCTTGACGGCGCGCCGGAGTAACGGCGCGCCATCGGCCTATCAGGAGCCCATCAAGGGGCCTATCAGGGGCGCATCAGGGTACGTGGACGACGACGCGGCCGCGTACCCCGCCATTGAGCAGCGCCGCTGCGGTTTGCGGCACGTCAGCCAGCGCGATTTCACTGACCATCGCCTCCAGCTTCTCCGGGTCGATCAGTTCGGCCAGGCGGCGCCAGGCTTCCAGCCTGCGGGGCTGGGGGCACATGACGCTGTCGATGCCCACCAGCATGACGCCGCGCAGGATGAAGGGGGCGACCGTGGCGGGAAAGTCCATGCCCGCCGCGAGGCCGCAGGCCGTCACCACGCCTTCGGGCAGCATCGCCGCGCAGATATTGGCCAGCACCACGCCGCCCGCGACATCGACCGCGCCGGCCCAGCGCGCCTTTTCCAGCGGGCGGCCGGGGCTGGAGAAATCGGCGCGCGGCAGGATTTCGGCCGCGCCGAGGCCGCGCAGATACTCTTCCTCCTCCGGTCGGCCGGTGACGGCGGCGACGTGGTAGCCCAGCCGGGCCAGCAGCATGACGGCGACGCTGCCCACCCCGCCGGCGGCCCCGGTGACCACGACCGGGCCGTGTGCGCGGGTGAGGCCCTGCCGTTCCAGCGCCATGACGCACAGCATGGCAGTGTAACCGGCGGTGCCGATGGCCATGGCCTGCCGCGTGGTGAATGCGTCGGGCAGTTTGACCAGCCATTCGCCCTTGACCCGCGCCCTGCCGGCCAGGCCGCCCCACCAGCGCTCGCCCACGCCCCAGCCGTTCAGCACCACCCGCGTGCCGGGCGGGAGGTCGGCGCGGGACGAGGTTTCGACCACTCCTGCGAAGTCGATGCCGGGGACCATGGGGAATTGCCGCACGATCGGGCCGCGACCGGTGATGGCCAGCGCGTCCTTGTAATTCAGCGTCGACCATTCGACGCGCACCGTAACGTCGCCATCGGGCAGGCGGGCGTCATCGACCGGGCCGACATGGACCGTCTGTGCGCCGTCGGCGGATTTTTCGATTATCGCGGCATCGAACATCGTCTGATCTCCTTTCGGCCGGCCGGGCCTCACTGCCCGGCCATGGCCTCGAATCCATCCAGAAACAGGTGAAGCGGGCGGGGTGAGCGTTCCAGCCGGGCGCGCAGCACCGCACCTTCCCAGCCGGTCCAGAAGAAGGCCGCGTAGTGGCGGGCGGTGTCCTGCCCGTATTGATCGGCCAGGCAGGTGGCCAGCCGGGTTTCCCATGACGCCAGTACTGCCGAGAGGGCCTGGCGATAGGTGTCGGGCAGTACCGCCAGTTCCTGCCCCAGATTGCCGATGAGGCAGCCGCGCCGGAAATCGTGCCGGGCCATGCCGGCGGCCGCGTCGGCCACGAAATGGCGCAGCCGCCGCATGGGGGGAAATTGGACGTCGCCCAGCCAATGTTCCAGCTTGGCTGTGAAATAAGCATCGTAGCGGGCGATCAGTTCCAGGCCGAATGCCTCCTTGCTCTCGAAATAATAATAGAACGAGCCTTTCGGCACGCCGGCCGCACGCAGCAGGCCGTCGAGTCCGGTGGCCGTGAAGCCTTGTTCGGTCAGCGCCGCGACACCGGCGCGGACCAGATGCTCGCGCGTCTGCGCGTGGCTGTCTGGTGCGCGGGGCGGGCGGCCGCGCCGACGGGGGAGTGCGGTGGCGTCCATGGGGCATTATTAGACCGATCGTCTATTAAATGCCAGCACGTCTGGTGGGGCGGCTGGTCACGAAACGGGGATCGGCCTGATGTAAAGCGTGCTTGACACCGCCAGCCGGCCGCCGATAGGAATGTAAAGCATACTTTACATAAGGAGGGATTGATGTGGGACCTGATGTCGCGGTTGAAGTCGAAAAGACGGTATCTGATCGAGCTTGGCGTCTGTCTTGGGCTGTATGTGCTGGCCATCAGGCTCTCGATGCTGCTGCTGAATGACGGGATCGCGACCGGCATCGGAAAGCCGATCGCGGCGCTGATCCCGATGGTGCCCGGTAGCGGGATGTGCTGGGTGATCGTGCGGCAGTTTCACCGGATGGATGAATTGCAGCGCCGAATCCAGTTCGAGGCGCTTGGCTTTGCCTTTGCCGGCACCGCGATCGTGACCTTTTCGTACGGGTTTCTGGAAACCGTCGGGTTTGCGAAGGTCTCGATGTTTTTCGTGTGGGGCGTCATGGCCGTTCTGTGGTCGCTGGGGATGGCCGTGGCCACGCGGCGGTACCGATGAACAACAACATCCGCGCCCTGCGCACGGCGCGCGGCCTGTCGCAGGAAGCTCTTGGTAGCGCGTTGAACGTGTCGCGCCAGACCATCAATGCCATCGAGGCCGGGCGCTATGACCCCAGCCTGCCACTGGCGTTCAAGCTGGCCCGCTTCTTCGCGCTGCATATCGAGGATGTATTCAATGATGGGGAAGAGACTTTTGAGTCGTAGCGCCCGCGACGCTCTGCCGGTTTGACGCCGGGGCGGGCATAATGCGGTGCCCGTGAATTTTCACCCGCCATCGAGCCGGACCATCTTGAATCCGGCGGATGCCGGTGCTGGGTTCGACCTGGGCGGCTTGCAGGAGCGGTTGCAGGATGCGCTGGGCATACGGGGCGACCTGTTGACGCCGGCGACATCAAACCCTCCCCTTCGGACACGCATCCTCTGCTGATTGTGTCGCCCTGTGATGCGGAAGAGCCTCAACGAACTGCTCGCGTCGATTCCGGCAGGCACGGACAAGGCCCTTGCCTGTACCGCCGGGATGGCGCGAGAGCCGTTTCTGGCCTTTATCGTTATCGGGGAAACTTCTGCCGAGCGCGGCCCATATTTTCGGGGAACCTTCGAGGTAGCAACATGGTTACCAATTGTAGGTCAGGTTTCCATAAACACGCCGGCCCTGGCCGAGATAGCAACTGAAGTTTCCGCATGCCGTGACGTAATAGGCGTTTGTCAGATTGGACATGGCGAGTTGGGCCTTGAGACCACGCAGCAGCGGGGTCGTAGCCCCGAGGTCGTAATGCGCGCCGACGTCGAAGAGAATATACGACGGAATCTTGTAGGATTCGACATTGGTGGCGTAGGTGGAGCCGACATAGCGCAGGCCCCAATTGAACCCCAGGCCCTTCATGATCGTCGAAGGAATTGTGTAATCGGCGAACACGGAAAACATGTTGCGGGGAATCTGCGGAACGAATTTTCCGGCTTCCGCCGTCAGGGCGCCAGAGGCGCCGGTATAGGGATCGGTCTTGCGGGCGAAGAGATTGTTCTTGTTGAAGCGAACATCCGCGAAACTGTATGACGCGATCACCCGGAGGCCTTTTGTCACGTTGGCATTTGCCGAGAGCTCGAACCCCTGCGAGCGGACGCGGCCCGCGTCGTCACTATAGCCCGTATGGATCAGATCGCTGATCAGGTAATGGTCTTCGTCGATACGGTATGCGGCCGCCGTCAGCAGGATGTCGCGACCGGGGACCTTGTATTTCATGCCGGCTTCGAGTTGCTTTCCCGACAAGGGCGGAAAAAGCTTCCCCTGCCAGTCGGTCGAGGTCTGCGGCGTGAAGGACGTGGCATAGCTGAAATAGGGGGCCAGGCCGAAATCGAACTGGTAGACCAGCCCGGCGCGCCAGGTGAAGGCTGCCTGGGAGATCGATGTCTGTCTTCGTGAACGGGCCAGATAGCTGTATGAATTGGTCGAGGAATTGAACCAGTCTTCGCGGCCGCCGAGAATGACGGACAGTCTTTTCCACTTCATCTGATCCTGGAAATACACACCTTCCTGGAAATAGCTCCAGGTGCCATCATAACCTCGGACGCGGCATCCGGAAGACGGGCTGGTGTCCATGCATGGCGTGACATGCGTGGCCTGCGGATCGTACAGGTCGATGATCACGTCGGATGCCGCGATGACGTTCTTCTGCGGATTGTCGTAGTGTCGGAAATCGGAGCCGACGACCCAGGTATGGGCGACCGGTCCGGTGTCGAAGCGACCATCGAACCGGGTATCGAACGCCACACCTTCCGACGAGTAGGCGCGGATCTCCGGCCGATAATATTGCAGGTTTGGGCGGGAGAGATCGACATTGCCGTTGTCGTAGGAATCCCTGTCGTCGCTGATGCTTTTTTCCCAGCGCAGGATCTGGCTGAAATTCAGGTATCGGCTGAACCTGTGCTGGAACTGATATTCGAACATGGCATCCTTGACGCTCTGTTCGTTGAAATTTCGCAGACCCGCGAATGTGTGGCGCGAGATTCTTCTGTAGCCGTCGGTGATCAGGGTGCCGCGCTGCGGATATTGCGCGCCGGGATTGGTGCCGGTGTCGGGCGTGTAGTTGTAGGAACCGATCAGGGTCATGGACGTATCCCTGTCTATATCCCACGTCACCGACGGCAGGACGGCCACCCGCTGGTAATGCACGTAATCCGTCTGTTGGTCCTGGGTGTTGCCGATCGCCGCGATGCGGTAGCGGACATTGCCCGATTTCGTCACCCTGTCGCTGACATCGACGGTTGCCTCGTACCGGTTCCAGTTGCCGAAGCCCAGACTGACCTGGTGAAGCGGCGTGGCGGTTGGTTTCTTCAGGCTCATCGTGATCAGGCCGCCGGGGGCGTTCTGGCCGTACATGACCGATGCCGGACCGTTGACGGCTTCGATCCGTTCGAGAAAACTCGTCTCGCCTGCTGCATAGGATGTGCTCAACAGCCCGTCGACATACTCGCTCGCCGCGAAGCCGCGCTGCTTGATTCCGCCTCCGCCCATCGCGGCGCCGACCGAAAAACTTCCGAAAGATTCGGAATAGACGCCTGTGCTGTAGCGCAAGGCTTCGAGCACGTTCTGGGGCTGCTGGTCCTGCATCTGCTGTTTCGTCACGATATGGATGGAATTGGGAATCTCCATGAGTGACGTGTTGGTCTTGGTGCCTGCCATGGTGTTTTCGGCCACGTAGCCGACACCGGGGCCGGTCGGGTCCTGACGTGCGACGGTTCCGCCCACCCGGACGGGGCCGAGCGTGATGGCCGAACCAGCCCTGGCGAGAACGACCGTTCGGCCATCGGTGAAATTGTAGGACAGGCCGCTGCCGGTGAGGAGGCGGGACAGGGCCTCGGCGGGGGTCATCGTTCCCCTGAGGCCTGGCGAGGGCAGGTTGCGCGTCAGGGACGCATCATACACAAGCTGGATATTGCTTGTTTCGCTGAAACGGTTGAGGGCGATGGCAAGTGGGCCGGCGGGGATATTGTAGCTTTGACGGCTTGCGGCCTGGGCGGCGGGGGCGGCATGCGCCGCGACGGGAGGCAGGCAGGCGGTGGCGAGCAGGAGGCAGGCCGCGAGGCTTCCGAGCCCGCCCTTCCGGTGGTCAATGGTCGTAGGGAACATCGCTTTCGATTGGCCTCTTCGGATCGGACATCACGCGGTGGCATGTTGCTTGTTGCAAATGCCTCTCATCTGGATGACGCCTGGGCTGCGAAAACGCGAACCTGCCGGTGCGGGATTTTTTTGGATTATTTTATTTTCTGATCAGAATCAGCGCGTTGGTGAGTTTGGTGACGCGCAGGTTCATTGAATGCCCCAGCGTGTCGATGGCGGCGACCGGGTCGGTCGCCACGAAGGAGCCGCTGACGCGCAGGTCGCGCAGCCCGGTGCCGACCAGGCGGATATAACCCCGGTGATAGCGGGACAGTTCGGCGATGACCTCGCCGAGCGGGCGGTCGACGAAGACCAGGCGATCGCGGGTCCAGGCCGCCGCGCTTTCGACATCCACCTGATGAGGGGGCGAGAGTCCTTCCGGGCCGTAGGTGGCGGCTTCGCCTTCGCGCACCACTTCCTCCGAAGGGCCGCCCTGGTGCCGGGCGACGACGTGGACGCGATGTTCCGTGACCAGGATGTCGGTCCGGCTGCCGTCGCGCCTGACGATGAAGCGGGTGCCGAGGGCCGTTGTCGTGCCCTGGGCGGCCGCGACGGTGAAGGCGGCCTCGCCCTTCAGCAGGCGGATGCGGCGCTGGCCGGGCGTGTCGTCGACCGCGATGGCGCTGTCGCTGTCCAGTTGGACGCGCGAGCCGTCCGCCAGCGTGATGGTGCGGATTTCGCCGACCGGCGTGCGCGCGCTGGCCTGCCACCAGATGAGTACGGACTGGCCCTGCAAGGAGACGCCCAGGACGACGCATGCCGCGAGCGCCATGGCCTGGTACCGGCGGCGCAGGGGCGGACGGGCGGCGCGTGACGGTGGGGATGGGGCGGAAGGGGACGCGGCGGAAGCGGGCGGCGCGGTTGGCTGGCGGGCGAGCGCGCGGGTTACGGCGGGGGCACCCATGGCGCCCCAGGCTTTGCAGGCCCTGGCATAGGCTTCGGCGTGGGCCGTGTCCGCGTGGAGCCAGGCGGACAGTTGCTGCGCCTCGGAAGGAGAAAGGGCGTCTGAATCCTGCCGGATGACCCAGCTTGCCGCTTCGTCGTCGATCTGTGCGGAGGGTGGGGTCATCAATCAGGCTTTGTAGAGAACAGGGAGGTCGCTTGTGAAGCACTGCATCACGAGGCGTCGGTGCCGGTTTCGGTTTCGGCGAGGCGCGCCATGCAGTGCGTCAGGGCATTCTGGAGGTGACGGGCGACCATGCTGGGCGAGATGCCCAGGCGGTCGGCGATGTCCACGACCCGGAGATTTTCGACCTTTCGCAGGATGAAGACCTCCCGACAACGGGGGGACAGGCCGGCGATCGCGGCCAGTACGATGCCGAGGTTTTCCTGGTCGATCAGGTGCCGCTCGGCCGACGGGACCGGTGCTGCGATTTCCTCGGAGATCGGGCCGGAGGCGAACAGGGCCTCCCGTCGCTCCCCTGCCCTGAGACGATCCAGGGCGACGTTGCGGGCGAGGCGGTAGAGATAAGCCTGCTTGTCGTTGATCGGGGGTGTGTCGGTGACCGTCTGGATGCGCAGCCAGAGGGTCTGGGTCACGTCTTCGGCGTCGGACGTGGTGCCGACGATGCGCCGGATGAGGCGGAGGAGCGAGGGACGCTCCTTCAGCAGAAGCTCCGTCAGAATCGTGGCGTTGGCGTTCATCTTGTCGGGTCTGTACCGGTAAGCCTTCGGTCTTGCTATATGAATTGAGAATTAATCGCAATGCATGCGTGGCGGCCCGGTTTTCATTGCGCTTGCAATCGGCCATGCCTTGGCGTAGCGAAACCTGAGAATTGTTCTTAGTTCCGGCCGGATGACCTGGTGGCGGGTCGTCTTGCGGATTGGATGGCATACGTGGGCAGTGAGAAGGATAATCTTGACCTGTTCATGACCCATCGGCAGCGGCTGGTGGATTATGCCACGACGATACTGGGCAGCGCCACGCAGAGCGAGGATGTGGTGCAGGAAGCCTGGATTCGCTTTTAGGGGCTGCCGACCCCGGCGCGCTGCGGGAGCCGCTGCGCTACCTGTTCCGGATCGTGCGCAATATCGTGGTGGACGGGCATCGCGCGCAGGTGAGCCGCGGCCGCTATCTGGTTGTCGCAGCGACGCCCGAAACCACGCTTTCGCGGCCGGACGACCGGCCGGCGCCGGAAGCCGAGATCCTGCATCGGCAGCAACTGGCGATCGTGCAGGAGGCGCTGGCCGAGTTGCCGCCACGGACGCGGCGCGCGGTGGAACTGCATCGTCTGGAAGGACTGAAGACGCGGGAGGTGGCCACGCAGCCCATCTTGTCGCGCATGACGTTCGCTCCCTGGTGCTCCGGCGCGTGGCGAGGATTGCGCAGGGGTATGAGGATCGGGTCGATCACGATCAGCTTCGGCATGATCCGGTCCTGGCGGCACTGGCGGTCAAGCTGGACGCTGAACCGGGTGGAACGCGGGCGTGCGGAGCCGGGCCGCCATCGTCGGATCGCTCATGACCCGGCAGCGATCGAGGCGCTGTTCGTCGATGTCTTTCGTGACGCCCACCGCGCGCCGGTGAATCTCCTTCAACAAAGTGCCGTGATACCAAAAAACCGTGTTTCCACGAGTCCGGGATTCCGGTCATGCTGGTGCGTTCTCCAGACGGAGGCGGCCATGTGCCGACGCTTTGGAAATTGGAAAGACGTTCGACGTCGCGAGCCCATGGGAAAAGGAACGAAACGCAATGGAAAATCCTGGGATAAGATATTTCCACAGGGACGATCTCAGTAACGAAGCCGCAGATTTTCAGAAGCAGCTTTACGAGAATCGCGTGAAGGGGCTGTTTGTCTCAGTCATGGCGAACAGCGTCGATCCGACATTGCTGAAGCAGCTCGCCGGCATGGATAATATTACGACTGCGGCGCCCATTCCGCAGTCTCTGAGCGATCTCTGCGCTATCACGACCGATCTGGCGAAGAACCGCACCGTCTGGACCTTGACGCCCAGGAACGCACCCTCGGGCAAGGTAATTTTCTACCTTCATGGCGGAGGTTACGTCATGAACATAACCTCCAGACACTGGGTATTTCTCGAAGATTTGTGTCGCCATACTCATGCGACGATTGTCATACCCGACTATCCGCTCGCCCCAGCCTCCACATGGGAGGATGTTTATGCCTGTGTGGAAACGGCGTATGGTCGCCTGGTCGAGACCATAGCCTCCGATCAGGTGGTCGTCATGGGTGACTCCGCGGGGGGAGGGTTGTGTCTGGGTTTGGTCCAGAAACTCCGTAACGACGGACGCCCGCTACCGGAGCAGGTTATCGTTCTGTCTCCCTGGCTCGATGTGACGGTGTCTAATCCGGCGATGGACGCAATCGACGATCGTGATCATCTGCTCGGCACGCGCGGCCTCGTGCAGGCGGGGCAAGCCTATGCGGGGACGACCGATTTGCGTGATTTTCGGATAAGCCCGATTTACGGCAGCTTTTCCGATTTCCCGCCACTGTCGATTTTTCAGGGAACGCACGACATCTTTCTTGCAGATAGCCAGAAACTGGTCGCCAGATTGGAACAGGACAATCGCTCGATCAACTATTTCGAATTTCAGGCACAGTGCCATGTGTGGGCCATCTTCCCATTGCCCGAGGCGCAGATCGCCAGCAACCTGATGGCGACCCTCATCAATGGCCAGCCCATCATTCTGCCAGACAATAAAGGCTGAGATCTTTCCGTCGTCGTCGAACGGCGGGCGATAGCCTGTGCACCCACATGCTGGCCATCGCGTGCGGTTACGAGGATGCCGATGACCTCGATCACCTGCGCATCGATCCGGGGTTCAGGCTCGCCTGCGGCCGTCTGCCCGATACAGGGCGTGATCTGTGCTCGCAGCCCACCATAATCGCGCTGGGAGAACGCCCCGACCCTGCGCGAGGGTATCCGCCCGAGAGCCTGACCGCAAATGCGCGCTGGTCGATGCCTGGTGCGACAGCTATTCCCGACCGCCAGATGCGATCACGCTGGATGTCCACGATCTGGATGTCGACGATACGGTCGATGTCGTCCATGGCCACCAGCAACTGGCGTTCTTCAATGCCCATCACGACGGATGATGCTCGATGTGTCGTCGATCTGTACGGGGACCGCCTCGCGGTTGGACGGGCATGGCTGTTCCTCGTATCTGGGGAGCACAAAACCTTGTTCCGCGGGTGTGTCGCCGCCAAAGCGTCGGAAAATGGACTGTGCAAGAGCGCTCGACAGGCCTTTCCAGGCTGCGCGGAGCACTCCGATGCCGAGGCGCGACCTGGGATGGATGAGACGAAGCATGAAGGGTCGTATCGTCCGGCCGTTGGCCACGTAGGACCGCATCAACGCCTCATAGGATGCCAGGGCCGCTGTGTGTGTCGGCTGCTTCCTGAGTTCACCGGCAAGGATATAGGCGCCGATGAGCGCGAGCGGGGTTCCCATCCCTGTATAGGCCGACGGGCACCAGGCCGCATCGCCGGTGAGCACGAAGCGCCCCTTCGACCAGGTGGAGCCAATCACCTGGATCATCGGGCCGAGATATGGATCGAGATCGTGATCGAGGTTCGCGAGGATGCGGTCTGCCGGTCCGCCAGCGCCTTGTAGCGCATCGCGCAGCATCTTCTTTGGCGCGACGCCATCCGCGTCGCGCGCATCGAATTGCTTGCGCAGGAAGGTAACGAGAACGGTTGTGTCCTGGTCATGGACGGGGCGCAGCAGCATGAAGACGCCACCCTTGCCGTTGTAGATTTGCGCCCAATCCCTATCCCCGGGGTCTCTCGGAATTCTGAAGTAAGAGGCGTAAACACCCAGGTACCGGAAGCGGATATCATCTTTCATTACCAGCCTCCGTGTCGAGGAGCCGACGCCTTCGGCGCTGACAACCAAATCGAACTTCTCGGTCGACCCGTCGTTAAAGGTGACCCACACGCCGTTATCTTGCTGCTTCAGGGCCGTGATCGTCGTGTCGAACCGATAGTCGCAATGATCCTTGGTCTCATCGTAGAGGATGTGTGCAAGGTCTCCCCGCAGGATTTCATAAGAGCTTGTCAACGAGCCGACAGAACCCTTTGGCAGCCGCGCAATCGGTTCGCCCGTGCTGCCCAGGAATTCCACACCCTTTTCTCGCGTGTTTTTCGCCTCGATCTTCTCTTGGAGGCCCATCATCCTGATGACTTCCTGACCCGGTCCCTCGATATCGACGTTCTGGCCTCCGGTGCGGAAAGTCTTCGACCGCTCGATGACCGTCACCTTGTCGCCATACCTGTTCAGCCAAAAGGCCAGGGTAAGACCGGCGATGCTTGCTCCGGAGATCAGTATTTTTCTGCTTTCGTTCATGATGGGATTCCTCAATCGAGACCTGTTTTCCCCGGCGACCAGTAGGCCTTCGACTTCACGCTTGATGAGCCCATGCCACTCTTCTTCAGTGCCTGGCTCACACTCTGTATCGATTGCGCCTTGCCCGTCAGCACGAAGCGCGCGTTGGGGGTGACGTGGCGCGAGAGATCAGCGCCGATCGCCGCCAGATGCACACCACCATCACGGCGCTCGATCACCGTTGCCCGGTCGAGGCCAATCGCCGTTAGTACGGCCCGTGATTCCGCAGCGTCCGAGACTTCAAAGACCAGCTCGGTAGCCGCAGGGTCGTTCCGCAATGCCGCCGCAAGGCCGAAGGAGGTTTCATCGCCGAACAGTATGACTGGTCCGTCAGCGCCAGAGAGATCGAGCGAGCGGCGCGGGCCAAGGAATTGGCAGACCTGACCCGCAAGCAGGCTGCCCGCCCAGCGGCTGCCTGTCCCGTCGCCGTGCAGGTAGGCCAGCATCCGCGTCCGACCGGCATCGGCATCCCAGGACATAGGCGTATAGGTTCGGCTGGAGAGTCCTGCGCCGATCGCCACCTGAATCTTTTGTCCAGGCTGCCAGACGACATTTTTCAGGCATTCCCCTTCAAGGTCGATGAGCCGAAAGCGCGGAGAAAGGGCTTCGACGGCCGCGACCCGTGCCGGTCGCATCATCCACCGTAGCAGCGCGCGCGTGATGCGCCCCGGCGTCGTGGCGAGCCGTGGCGGCGGGATCGTATCGGCGCTGTGCATGTTCACGAGGCAAAATCCGATGCTGTTTGACGGGAGCGTGATCGACCATCAAAATACGACGAAACATTCGTATTCTCTAATCGCATTCGGGAGCCATCATGACCGATCGCCGCAATGCCCAGATTTCCTCGCGAAAACAGCCTCGGCAGACCCGCTCGATGGAACTGGTCGCGTCCGTAATGGAGGCCGCTGTTCAGGTTTTGGCGGCCGAGGGTGCGCAGCGTTTCACCATGGCCCGCGTTGCCGAGCGGGCTGGCGTCAGCGTCGGCTCGCTCTACCAGTATTTCCCCAACAAGGCGGCGATCCTGTTCCGGCTACAGAGTGACGAGTGGGCGCGCACGGCCGAGATATTGCGGGGGATACTGGAGCAGAGGGTGACTCCGCCGCTCGACCGTCTCCGCATGGCGGTTCATGCCTTCATTCGTTCCGAATGCGAGGAAACGGGCGTCCGCATGGCGCTCGATGACGCGGCTCCCCTCTATCGCGGCGCGCCGGAGGCACACGATGCCTTGAAGGCAGGCGCTGCGATTATGCAGGCTTTTATGCGCGAGGTCTTGCCCGACGCCAGCGCGGACCAGCGCGCGCTGGCCGGCAGCCTGGTCGAGTTGACGATCCGGAGCGTCGGTAAATCCTATTCGGAAACGCCGTGTACGCCGATCGAGATCGAGGCTTTTGCCGGGGCCATGGCGGATATGTTGTGCGCCTATCTGGAGGGATTGAATCACGTCGCCTGATGCTTCGGTTCGGTGTCGGCGATGCCGTCCGGACGGTATTCGATGACACGGACCACGACGGCATTGGTTTCGTGACGCCGGTCCCGTTCGGACGGATAGGTGCGGTTCAGGCTGGAGCCGTCCGGTAACCGGCGATCACATTCCAGGCGCAGGCTCTGAGGCGCCAAAGCCGGTCGGCCCCGGTGTCCACCGCCAGGCGCCACAGATCATATGCACAGACTGCCCCCGCCGTCGGGGCCATCTTCTATCGCGATGACGGGCGGCCGTTCGAGGCGGGCGTCACCAGAACGATCTTGCCGATGTGCTTGCCGGAGTCGAGCAACTCGTGTGCTCCTTTGGCATCCTCCAGCGCGAAGGTGCGATACACATAAGGCTTCAGGATACCCTGGCGGATCGGCGGCCACACATGCGTTTCCAGGTCCGCGAGAATGCTGGCCTTCTCGTCATTCGTGCGGGAGCGAAGGGTGGAGCCGATATGGGTCAGGCGCTTGCGCAACATCGGCCAGAAGTCGAGATCCTTGGCGGACCCCTTGATGACGCTGATCTGCACGATCCGGCCGTTCATGGCGGCGACATCATAATTACGCGCCACGTAGTCGCCCGCGATGATATCGAGCACGACATCGATGCCCCGTCCGTCGGTCGCCGCCTTGGCGATTTCCACGAAATCCTCGTCATTGAAATTGACGGCGATATCCGCGCCGAGTTCCAGGCTGACGGCGCGCTGTTCGCTGGAACCAACGGTCGTCACGATCTTCGATGCGCCGAAATGTCTTGCCAGCATCGTCGCCGTCGTGCCGATGCCGGAGGCGCCGCCATGAATGAGGATGGAGTCGCCGGACTTGAACTGACCGCGCTCGAACATGTTGAGCCAGACGGTCATGAATGTTTCCGGAAGTGCCGCCGCCTCCGCCATGTCCAGTCCTTCAGGGAGCCGGAAGGCAAGCTTTTCGTGGGCGACCGCGTATTCGGCGTAGCCGCCACCGGTGACCAGCGCCGCCACGGTGTCGCCCGGACGCAGGTTTGCGACCGCCTGCCCCGTCGCCACAACCACGCCTGCGACTTCAAGGCCGGGAATGTCCGATGCACCGGGAGGTGGGTCGTAGAGCCCCTTTCTCTGGAATACGTCCGGCCCGTTCACGCCAGCCGCATGCACCTGGATCAGGACTTCGTCATTGCGGGGAACGGGAACAGGGCGCTGAACCGGAATGAGGACTTCCGGCCCCCCCGGCTCGCGAATATCGATCGCCGTCATCGTGCGGGGAATGGTGAACTCAAGCGACATGCTGGAAAAATCCTTCCTGCCTTGGGATCTTAAGGCCGTCACGAGCCGACGGTCGGGTTGAAATTTAGTGCATCCATCCACCCGTGGGATGGTGTAATGCGGCACGCGTCGAATGCATTTCTGCATGGGAGAGAGGCGGCATGAACTGGGACGACACGCGAATATTCCTTGCCATCAGGCGCGAGGGGACATTGCGTGGGGCTTCCCGGCGCCTTGGCATCGATCAGGCTACGGTCGGGCGCCGTCTTGCCGGGCTGGAACGAGCACTGGACGCCAAGCTGTTTCTTCGAGGGTCGGATGGCCTGACATTGACCGAGGCCGGGGACCGGCTTGTCGTCGCGGCAGAGCGCATGGAACGGGGGGCTGACGAAATCGAACGTCAGGTGCTCGGCTCGGACGCGCGCTTGCAGGGAAGCGTGAGAGTCACCACGACGGATACGCTGGGACTGGGCTTCGTCATACCGGCCATGGGCAGGTTGCGGCAGAAATATCCCGCGATTTCCGTCGCCCTGTCGACCTCGACCGACATACTCAATCTGGTGCGTCGCGAAGCCGATATCGCAATCAGGACCGTCGCCCCGGAGAGCCCCGACCTTCTCGCACGCCGCATGACGTCATGGCCGATGGGGCTTTATGCCAGCAGAGACTATGTCGCGCGTCGGGGGGAGCCTGTTTTCGGGAACGCATTCGCCGATCACGACCTGGTCCTGTATCAACCCCATCTCACGACCGATAGACATCTTACGCTTGTCGGAGAGGCGATTACGGCCAGCAGGGTGGTCGCCACCGCGACGTCCAGTCTCATGGTACGCACGATGATCGGCGCGGGGCTGGGCATTGGAGAGGTCCCTGTGCCGCTGGCGGAGCGTGACCGGCTGGTGCGTATATGGCCCGACCGGATACGCTCGGAGCCGTATGACATATGGCTCGTCACCCATCGCGACCTGCGTCACACGGCGCGGATCAGCGTCGTGATCGAGGAGATCGTCTCGTCCTTCAGCAGGGAGGATGGCGGCTGATTCGGCCCTCTTGCCTTGCGCCGGACCTGCAGGTCACGCATCTGGAGCGATCGAAGAACCGTTTATTGACGGCGTGACGCGGTGCATCGCGGCTCGACGATGCAATCCCCAAAATTAGACCGTCCTGGCTCTGGTGCAGAATTCGATATGTGGGCGAATGGTGCTGAGGTCAGTCGCGCTCCATCACCAGGGTGGCGAGGACGGCAATGGCCTCGGCCGGGGTGTATGGCTTGTGCAGGATCGGCACGCCGGCGAACGACGGCGCCGCAAGTTTTTCGCTGCCGTAGCCCGTTGCGAAGAGAAACGGGATGCCCCTCTCTGTCAGGAGGCCGGCGACAGGTGCGGAACAGAGGCCCTGCACGTTCATGTCGAGGATCGCGCAGTCGATCTTCTGTGTCTTCAACAGGTCCTGGGCCGTCTGGATATCCGGCGCGAGGAAGACATCGGCCGCGAGGTCGGACAGGAGCGTCATCTCCAGATCGGCCGCGATCAGAAATTCATCTTCCAGGATCAGGATAGTCCTGCCGCGCAGCAGGTCTTCCGGGCGTGGCGACGGTTCGGGAGGGGTCTCTTTCGGGGTGGATGCCTTCGGGTTGGCGGATGGCGCGTCGCGCATGATGGCGGCGGCGGGCAGGCTTATATCCACCGTGACGCCTTCCGGGTCGAAACGACGCCGGGCGGTGCCCTGCAGATCGTGGCTGACGGCGCGATCGATCAGCAGGCTGCCGAAGCCGGAGCGGTCCGGTGCCTGGACGGGGGGGCCGTCTCGTTCTGCCCAGTGGATCGTGCAGATGCCCGATGCGGCATCATGCGTCCAGCGCACGGTCACCCGACCTGACGGGATGGAAAGTGCGCCGTATTTGACGGCGTTGGTCGTCAGTTCGTGGAACAGCAGGGCGAGCAGGGTCAACGCGCGTTCGGTCAGACGGATGTCGGGGCCGCGCAGGGCGATCTTGCCTTCGCCCGACGCATAGGGAGCGAGTTCCGTGATCAGCAGGTTATGGAGGGACGTATCGGCCGAGGCGCCGATGGCAAGGTCGTGCGCATGGGCCAGGGCCTTGATGCGGCCCTGGATCGTCCTGCGGTAGTCGGCCACGCTGTCCTGACGCGGAGGCAGGCGCGCGACGAGCGAGCGGACAACGGACAACACATTCTTGACGCGGTGATTGAGTTCGTCGTTGAGAATGCGCTGGGTTCTGTCCGCGATGAGGGTTTCCTGCAGCTTCATCCAGTTGGATCGGGCGGCGACTTCCATCAGGGCCGAACGGAACAGCCCCGCGACCTCGACATGATCCGCCGACCAGGAGGCGGAATGCTGCCTGACCTCCTCGGTCCAGATTTCGAAGCTGCGGCGCGGTGTCAGGCGGAGGCCGTGGGGGCCGGTGCTGTAGGTCTTTTCGGGGTCGCCGCCCCATACCACCGTGCGCGCCCATTCGCGCCGGAAGAGAACCAGGCAGTCTTCCTTTTCGGGAAAGAAGGGAATGATCAGGGCACCGCAGAGATCCGACGGCGGCAGGGTCGGACAGTCCCGTGTCAGGCAGTCGCTGTGCCAGAGCTGGTTGCTGGCGGCGGTGCCCGCGTGGGCGACGAGAGTGCGGACGTCGGCTTCCGGCAAGGCCCGACCGACCGAAATCCATCGCTGTCCGCTGAGAACGCCGCTGCCGTCGCAGGAAATGAGGCCGGGCAGTTCGACGAGGTATTTCCGGGCGCGGGGCAGCAGGTCCGTCATGCCGGACGTATCGTCCAGAAACCGTGACAGGAAGCGCTGTGCGGCCTGCGCGAGCCTGAGACGACGCGAGCGGTGGAGGGCGACGACCTGCAAACCAATGAATTCGCCGATCATTTTCGCGGCGATCCGCTCTGCCATGAACAGGGAACGCGGGCTGTAATGGTGGCAGGCAATGAGACCCCAGAGCCTGCCATCGACGATCAGGGAGACCGACATGGAGGCGTGGACACCCATATTGCTGAGATATTCGCAATGGATGGGAGAGACGGCGCGCAGATGCATGAAGGACATGTCCAGCGGCGCGGCACCGGGCTGTTCGACCAGGGGTACGGGCTGGCAATGGGCGTCGCTGATCACGCGGATGAGCGCGCGCCGGTAGAGTTCCCGCGCCTGGGCGGGGATATCGCTGCTGGGAAAATGCTGGCCGAGAAAACTTTCCAGATCGTCGCGGCGGTCTTCGACGATGACCTGGCCGGACCAGTCGGGGGCGAAGCGGTACACCATCACCCGGTCATAGCCGAACATCCGGCGGATCGACGCGGCGACCGCGCGCAGCAGCGACATCTTGTCCTGCGGATCGCGCGCGCATTGGAGGAGCTTGCGCTGTTTGACGGCGAGGCGGGCGTGCATCTGCTCCGGAGTGGCGGGCTCGCACTCCACGATGATGCTGTCGCGCGATCGGTGGACCGCGACATCACACCGCCGGTCGCCGGGAAAGGCGACATTGAAGGCGATTTCCGGGTAGGTCGTATTGCCGTTATCGGCCAGGGCGCGGATGAGGGGGGCGGCGTCTCCGACACACTGTTCCAGTGTCATGCCGTGATGCAGCGGAGGACATTGCAGGAAATCGGCGGTATTTTGAGAAAATGCGACGAGTTCGGGGCCGGACCCGGCGAATACCATCATGCATCCCGCAGGCTGAATGCTGGCGGGGATGTGGATGGGTTCGCGATCGCAGTTCGTCAGATCCGCCTGGCCGAAGACGATCGGCTCGATGTCCTGCTTTGTCATGGTTTTTTCTGAATCTGGGAGGGCGCGACGGATTGCATCGCGAGAATGGCGGAATCGAACGTCTGCATGGCGGCGCGGTCTGCCGCGCACGATCCGGCGGGTAGCCGGTCGAGACGGCTGACAAAATCCTTCCACGGGGAATGACGATCGGCCTGAGCGGCCAGATGGCGTGCGCCGTGGGTGGCCGTGAAGCCCTGATCCGCAGCCTGCCTGACCAGAATGCGCGCACCGAGCGAGGAGCCTTCCAGCACATAGAGCATGCCCGCCGTGGCGGGGGCGGTTTCGAGCGGCGGCATGGCGATCGGAGGCGGAGGGGGCAGTGCCAGGTCGGCGAGATCCTGCATGAGGAGAGGCGTGAGGTGCTGCGGCTGCCAGCCCTGGAGAATGTCGGGCCATGGGGCGGCCCGCAGGGCCTGTTCGGCGCTGATGCGGAAGGCTGCGATCCCGGACAGATAGGCAAGATAGGCAGCGGCGCTGTCTATCCTGCCGACAAGGGTGTCGAGAATGACGTGGCGGGAGTGGGTGGCGTCTCGGAGACGGGATCGGTTAGCCGGCTGATACATTGCAGCATCACTATACAGATGGGATTGCCCGCGACCAGTCCGGTCGCGATCCAAATACTTAAGTTATGATTAAATTCGGTATCAAATTTTTATTTGAAGCCTTGGTTACTCCGAAAATAAACATATGCGGTCAGGTCGCAAGTGAGAAATATGTCTGTATTCGTGTGCACCTGTATCAATTCGTCCTGGCCAAGACTGCGATCGACCGGTTTCGGCAGGCAATATTATCCGTGGATTTTTTTCTCCGTGCGTCAGGGCCGACGCACTGACGGTGTCGACACAGGGACCACATCGGCGCCGTGAGAAATGACTCTATACTTCGTCAACGCGAAAGGGGCCTTGAACCGGCGATGAGGATATCGACAAGACGCCGGGCGCTGGCTTCCCAGCCCGGGGCGGCCGCGACGTTGGAGACGCCGACCAGGGCGCGCAGGAAATCCAGCGGGTCGAGGTCGGGGCGGATGTCGCCGCTTTGCACCGCGCGCGCCACCAGCGCGTCGATGGTGGCCTTGATGACATCCGCCGAGGCCGCGTAGAGCGCGCTGGGGCCGCCCACCAGCGCGTTCAGGGCGGGCGCGATCACCTGCTTGGCGGCGATGTAGTCCACGAACAGCAGCATCCATGCACGCAGGGCCTCGACCGGCGGATGCGTGTTGGCGAGGTCCACCGCGGCGACGGCGAGGCGGTCCAGTTCGTTGCGATAGATCGCCTCGATCAGGGCGTCCCGGCTGGCGAAATGGCGGTAGAGCGTGCCGATTCCGACCTCCGCACGGCGGGCGACCTCGTCCAGCGGGATGTCGGTTTCGCCCGCGTGGAAGGCGGCCTTTGCGACATCCAGCAGGCGCTGCCGGTTGCGCTGGCCGTCGCTGCGCGGCTTGCGGCGCAATATTTTTTCTCCGTCCACCTCAATCTGTCCCTTGTTAAACGGAGGAATGCTCCGCATATCAATAAGCGGAGCATGCTTCCACATAACTCCCTTTTCTGCTGGAGGCCAATGATGGCACAGGATTTTGGCGCGACATCCACGACCGAGGATGTTCTTTCCGGTGTTTCCCTTGCCGGCCGGCGCGTGCTGGTGACCGGTGTTTCGGCCGGGCTCGGGGTCGAGACGGCGCGCGCGCTGGCGGCCCATGGCGCGCATGTGGTGGGGACCGCGCGCGACCTGGACAAGGCGCATCGGGCGACCGAACAGGCGCGTGCGGATGCGGCGCGTGGCGGCGGGGCGCTGGAACTGGTCGCGCTGGACCTGGCGGACCTGGCCAGCGTGCGCGCCTGTGCCGATGCGCTGAAGGCGCAGGCCCTGCCCTTCGATCTGGTGATTGCCAATGCGGGCGTGATGGCAACGCCGTTCGGCCACACCAAAGACGGGTTCGAGACGCAGTTCGGCACCAATCATCTGGGGCATTTCGTGCTGGTCAACCGGATTGCCGGGCTGATGAAATCCGGTGGGCGGCTGGTCAATCTGGCTTCGGCGGGCCATCGCTTTGCCGATGTCGACCTGGACGATCCGAATTTCGAGCGGACGCCATATGAGCCGTTCGTGGCCTATGGGCGGTCCAAGACCGCCAACATCCTGTTCGCGGTGGCGTTCGATGCGCGGCATCGGGCGCGGGGCGTGCGGGCGACGGCCGTGCATCCCGGCGGGATCATGACGGAACTGGTGCGCCATATGGGTGCCGGGGAAATCGAGGCCATGATGGCGCAGATCAACGAACGCGCCACCGCCGAGGGCAAGCCGCCCTTCCAGTTCAAGACCATTCCGCAGGGGGCCGCGACCTCGGTCTGGGCCGGCGTGGTGGCGGATGCCGATGCTGTCGGCGGCCATTATTGCGAGGATTGCCACGTGAGCGCCGTGGTGCCCGACGACTCGACGAGCGGGCTGATGGATGGTGGCGTGCGGGCTTATGCCGTCGATCCGGCGCGGGCGGAGGCGCTGTGGGCGGAGAGCGAGGAACTGGTGGGCGAACGGTTCGGCTGATCGGGACGGGCGCCTCTTCACAAAATCCGGAACGCGATTGCAGAGGTTGCCGGGCGTGCCCACCATCGGTGTGTCTCTAGCAAAGGCTGCACGCCATGAGAGTCCGGGACATCATGACATCACCGGTGTTCTGCGTCGAACCGACGCAGGGCATCGCCGACGCGATCCAGTTGATGCTGGAGCGCAGAATCAGCGGATTGCCCGTTACCACCGCGCAGGGCGAACTGGTCGGCATCGTCACCGAAGGCGACCTGTTGCGTCGGCATGAACTGGGAACCGCCGGTGCCCATTCCTGGCTGAAGGACCTGTTCCTGTCACCCGGTCGGCGGGCTGAGGACTATGTGCATACCCACGGCCGCAAGGTCGCCAACGTCATGACCGAGCAGCCGGCGACCATCGAGCCGGATGCCCGGCTGTCCGACGCCATCGACATGATGACCGTCCATCATGTGCGGCGCCTGCCCGTAATCGAGAATGGCAGGGTGATCGGCATCCTCGCGCGGGCCGACGTGCTGCGCGCCCTGCTGCCCCTGGCCGCCGAACCGCCCGATGCCACCGATGACACCGTGATCCGCGAAGCGGTCGAGGCGTCGCTGGAACGCGGACTGGGGGCCTCGGTGCGGGATCTGGTCAAGGTCGAAACCTATCGCGGGGCGGTTATCCTCAGCGGTGCGGTGACCGACGAGCGGCTGATACCGGCGGCGCAGGTGGCGGCGGAGAACACGCCGGGGGTGACATCGGTGACCAACCAGTTGATCGTGGTCGGGCCCTTTGTGGGGGCGAATGTGCCGGCACCGCCGTTCTGAGCCCGCGCCTTTTCGAGCAGGGGAACCGGGAAACCCTGATTCGTTCGGGAATCTGTTGCCGGATTCGGCACGTTTTCTGAACGGATCAGGGTCTTTCTTTGTCAGAAATTTGCGCTGATGGTGCCGAAGAACTGGCGCGGGGCGCCCATCAGGAAATAATTGTAGCCGGTGTCTACGAAATTGTTGCCCAGTTCGTTGGTGGTGGCAACGTAGGTCTTGTTGGCCAGATTGTAGATATTGAAACTGGCCGTGACGCCCTTGAGGAAACCGACGGCACCGAAATCATAACGGGCGCCGAAATTGGCCAGGAAATAACCGGGGACGTGCAGGTCGTTCGTGTAGGTCAACTGGCGGCTGGACAGGTAGCTGCCATCGACATGCACCGCGAAACGGCCGATGCGGTAGCTGATATTCCCCTTGTACATGAATTGCGGATAGTTCGGCACCAGCTTGCCCCGGATCGGCTGCACGATGCCGCCGGTCGTGACGTTCTGGTCGTAGGTCGAGTGGGCGTAGGAAAAGGAATTGTAGATCGACAGCCCGTCCAGCGGGCGGATGGTCACGCTGGCTTCCGCGCCGTTGGTGGTGACGCCGCCGACATTCTGCACCGCCGTGATGGGGTTGATGCCCGCCTGGCTGGTAATGAGTTGCAGGCGGTTGGAGAAATTGATGCGGTAGAGCGAGGCCAGGGCGCTGATCAGCGGCGTGGTGAAGCGGTATCCGCCCTCGTACACCCAGTCGGTTTCGGGACGCAGCGTGTTCTTCGTGCTCTGGAACGCGGTCTGGGAGGCGGTCCATGGCGTGGCCGAGACATTGGTGCCGTAGCCGTCCTGGGGGAAGCCGCGCATGTTGTGCGAGACATCGAAGAACAGTTCGTTATGCGGCAGGAAACGCCAGTTGGCCGAGAGTTGCGGCAGGAAGGCGTTCGAGGCTTCCAGCCGCCCCTGCGCGACCTGGCCGCCATTGATCGACGGGTCCTGCGTGGAGACGTTGTTGCCCGCGTTGACGATCATGGATTTGAAGCCGGCATTGACCGTCAGCGTGTCCGTGACGCGGTAGGTATCCTGAAGATGGAAGACGAAGGTGTTGGACGAGAACGCTTCCTGCCAGGGATGGGCGAAGACCTTGTCGCCGGGGAAGCCGTTTGTGGGGTTGCCCAGCGTGCCTTCGCCCAGCAGGGGGGCTTCGGTAAAATAGCGGCCTTCGTTGAAAGTTCCGTATTCGTACCAGACGCCGGCATTGATGGTGTTGCGGGCGATCGTGTAGCTGAGGGCTGTCTGGAAGCCGCCCCGGGCGACCTGCGGGGTCTGGATACGCTGTGACAGCGGCGCGCCGTTCGGCGAGGGCATGTAGGGCGTGGTCCAGGTGCTGTAGCCGGTATCGGCGTGGCCGTAGAGGGTGGTTTTCCAGTTCAGCCGGTCGGTCAGGTTCTCGTCCAGCGTCAGGCCGCCCAGGTAATCGACGCGGTTGGCCGTGCCGGCGTAATAGGCGGCGTCGAACGGGTCGTTGGTGGCCAGGAAGGACGCGGGATAGGTGCCTTGCGCGGCCCTGTAGGCGGCTGTGTAGTCCGGATAGTAATTGGCCAGTCCGGGGCCGACCGTGTGCAGATAGTTCGTCGTCATGTCCTGATAGTCGAATTGCTGCGTCGAACTCCAGTCGAAGAACAGCTTGAGCGACGAATTGCGGGCCAGCGGCTGGACGAGCTTGGCGTTGACCTGATCCGAATAATTGTAACCGCCGCCTTTCCACAGATTCATGTTGGTGCGCGCGTAGGAGACGTAGAAACGGGTGCCGGTCTTGTTGAGGTCGCCGCTTTCCAGCCGGATATAGGTGCGCATGGCGGCATTGCTGCCGAATGTCTGGCTGACCGTGCCGCCGCGCCTGTGGGACGGGTCGATGGAATGGATCTGGATGGCGCCGCCGAGATTGCTGGTGGATGCGACGTCGATCGCGCCTGCGCCCTGCGAGACATCGACGCCGCCGACATTGTCGGAAATGATCGAACGGGTCACGCTGAGGCCATTGTAATTGTTGAACTGCTGGTCGCCCAGCGGAATGTCGTCCAGCGTGAAACCGAGTTGCGACTGGCTGAAGCCGCGCATGAAGATCTGGCTGGAATATTCATAGGCGCCGAACGGGTCCGCCGACTGGTACACCACGCCGGGAAGCTGGCTGAGGACCTTGAGCGGGGACGTGCCGGGCACGCTCTGCTGCATCATGGTGCGCGTGATGCTGGTCATCTGCCGGGTGGAACCGTGGCCGAAGACCGCGATCTCTTCATGTTCCGCCGGCGGAGGGGACGCCTTGGCGGCGGGTGTGCGCGCGTGTGCGGCCGGGTGGCCGGGCGCGGCATGCGCGGGTCTGTCGGCAGCGTTCGCCGCGTGGCCCGGCAGGAAGGCTGGGATCATGATCACGCCGCTCAGGATCGTGGAACGTGCAAGGTTCTGTCGGGTCATTGTGAGACTCTTTGAAAGGCGAAAAATAGCGTGGATCTCTGCGTGGCCGATGGAACGCGCGACGCCATGGCGGCGATCCGGCCTGAATCCCTGACGGGATCATTGGCCCCGGAAGTGTCGCGCAAACAGCACAGCACCGATCATGCGGAAACGGTCAGCGGGAGGCGGGCTGCCAACATCGCGCTGCCTGCACGACGGTGCGCCTGACATCCTCCGGCAGGGATGCCGAGCAGATGAATGGCAGGCCGGTGGAGGGGCTGGTCCAGCCGGTTACGCGCAGTCCGGCCGCGAGAGACGGATGATGGCGCTGCGCCAAGGTCCAGCTTCGGCAGTCGATCGCGGCCAGGTCGGCCACGCCTTGTGCCACCCGGTGCAGGGAAGACAGGTGGCTGCCGGTCTGGATCGTGCGGGAGAAGAGCGCCATGGACGCGCCGCGTGCCGCCAGGTCGCGCACCAGGGACAGGTAGCCGGAGCGGGAGTCCGGCGCGTTGAAGGCGAAGCGACGCCCGGCCAATGGGGGCAGGATGGGGGCTGCGGCGTGAGCGGGGGATATGTCGGCCGCGTCGCCTGCGTGACGGCGTTCGACGATCGCGCTGCGATAGAGGGGGCCGTCGCCGCCCGTCAGGCCGTCGTAGCTGTTCTGGGCGACGACATGCACGAAGGGTTTCAGGCCCCGGTCGAGCGGGCCCCAGCAGGTTTCGCCGAGCAGCAGGGCCGGGTGACGCCAGAGAACGTGCAGGTCGAACGCCTCGGGCGGCAGCGTTGCCGGGTCGGGCGCGATGAGGGTGCCCGAGGCATCCCTGATTCCGCCGGGCACCGCCGGCAGATCCGCGTTGCGTCGGGCGAGGTCTTGCGGGGCGGGGATACCGCGCTGCCGCAATGCGTCGCGCAGTTGATGCCAGGCGGCGTCGACGGCCGCGCGTTCCTCCGGAAGATCATACATCGGCAGGGCGGCAACGAAATTCATGGCCGGGGTCCGGCCGGGGAGACCGGGTGCAGCAGGGGTTCCTTGGGGCGCAGGAAATGCCGCCGGATGATGGTGCGATAGCCGCGATAGACGTAGCCCCGGTTGCGGGCCTGCCATCCTGCGCGGTCCTGCGCGTAGAGGCCGGGCATGCGGAACCAGGGTTCGCCGGGGCGGGCATGATGGACGACATGCAGGTTGTTGTAGAGAAACAGCAATGACAGCAGCGATCGTTCCACGATGATCGTCCGGCCGTCGGGCGTTTCGTGCCACTGGTGCTCGCAATAGGAGCGCAGGCCGATCAGCGCGTTGCCAGCATAGGCGGGGCCCAGCGCATACAGCCAGAACGGCATGTGAAAGCCGCGCGTGACCATGGCGGCGACCGCGAGAACCGAGAGGGCGTGGATGGCCCACGCCAGGCGGATCGTGCGGTCCCCTGCCCCGATATGGCGCAGATCGTGCAGGAAGAAGCGCAGGCTGCCCACCAGCGGCCCCAGCAGCAGGCGGCCCAGCACCGTATTGTTGGCGGTGAGCAGCAGGCGCCGGGCGCGGCCCAGTTGCGACCAGCTTTCGCGGTCCCAGTAATAGCTCTCGGGGTCGCCGTGCGGATCGGTCAGCGTTTCGTCGCGATGGTGCAGCAGGTGCGTCGTGCGGTAGCGGCGATAGGGATAGGCCAGGCCGAGCGGCAGGCCGACCAGCAGTTCGTTGCACAGGGCGGACGGTGTGGGGTGGCCGTGGATGGCCTCGTGCTGGAGCGAGGAATGGAAGGCCACCGTCACGGCCATGCCTGCCAGTGCCAGAACGGGATGCGCGGGGTAGAGCAGGCCGCCGAGCAGGAGCCAGCCCGTGTAGCAGAGCAGGATGGCAGCCCATGTGGGCCATTCCGCCATGGCCTGCGCGGCAAAACCACCGCACCTTATCGTTTTATAATCAATGTCCCTCATAAAACTCATTCGTAACCGTCAAAACAACCTTTTCAATGAGTATGTTGTAAAATATGTTCACTTTTGTCACACATATCACGATTTATAATGTGAATAAACCATCATGAGCAAACGCCTGATATCGCAGGTTTTTCAGCAGCGCGTGTTGTCGCTGATCCAGGCGTCTTCGAGAAGCCGCTCTGCCTTTGCCGAGGAGATCGAGGTCGATCGGTCGGCGTTGAGCCAGTTGTTGGCCGAGGATGCCGTGCGGCTGCCCCGTGCCGATACGCTGGTGCGGATCGCCCGACGCTACAACGTCTCCGTGGACTGGCTGCTGGGCATGACGGACAGTGCCGGCGCGACCGGCGGGCGCACGACGGAGGTGGCCGATAATCCGGATTATTACAATATCCCCCTCCTGACCCGGTGGCATGCCGAGGCCGAGGGCATGAAGATCCGCTATGTGCCCTATCGCCTGCCGGATATCCTGCGTATGTCCGAAATCGTGGCGTGGGAACTGGGGCCGGGCCATGACGACCCCGAGGCGATCGAGACGATCGTCAGCAAGCTGGATTATAACCGGGGGCCGGGCACGGATATGGAAATCTGCCTGCCGACCCAGACGGTCACGAGCCTGATCGACGGTGTTTTTCCGTGGGACGGGCTGCCGGTTTCGATCCGCCGCGCCCAGATCGAGCATATGGTGGAGCAGGTGGAGGCGCTGTATCCGTCGCTGCGCATCTTTCTGTTCGACGGGCGCAGGCAGCATACGGTGCCCTATACGATCTTCGGTACGCAGCGGGCGGCCATCTATGCCGGCAGCCAGTATATCGTCTTCAACGACCAGGCGACCATCCAGCAGATGCAGCGCCATTTCGACAGCCTGATCCGCCAGTCGGGCATCCAGCCTCACGAAGTCTCCCGCTGGTTGCGGCAGGCGGCGCTGACGATACGAAACCGTTAGGGTTTACCAAGGATTTTATGGTTCCCATGCAGCCTTCCGACCGTCGCACGCGCCAGCGCATCACGCTTCTTCTGCTCGTTGGTGCCGGTTGCATCAATTATGTCGATCGGGCGACCCTTTCCATCGGCAATACCGCGATCATGGCGGACATGCATCTGTCCTACGCCACGATGGGCTGGTTGCTGTCCGCGCTGGCCTGGACCTACATGATCAGCCAGGTGCCGATGGGCTTGCTGGCGGACCGCCTGGACGGGCGGGTGTTTCTGGGCACCGCGCTGGTACTCTGTTCGTGCGCGGAAATCGCTTTTGGACTTGTCGATAGCGCGGCGAGCATTTTCTGGACCCGCGCGCTTCTGGGCCTGGGCGAGGCGCCGCTGTTTCTGGCCGGCACACGGGTGCTGGTGCATTGGTATGCGCCCGAGGAACGGGGCGGAGCGATCGGGCTGTTCAACGGCTCTGCCTCGCTGGGTCCGGCGCTGGCGCCGCCGCTGCTGCTGGCGGTGATGGCATGGTGGGGCTGGCGCGACATGTCGGTGGTGGTGGGGGTGGTCAACCTGCTGCTCGCCATCGGGTGGATCGTCTATTATCGCGATCCGCTGCCCGGCGAGTCCGCCGCCGAGCCGGTGCGGGTGCATCATGACAAGGCGCCTGTGCGGTCTGCCCTGCGCGACGATCTGGGCTATCTGCTGGGGCGGCGCGATACGTGGGCGGCGACGGCGGGGTTTACCGGGGTGGTGTATCTGAGTTCGCTCTACATCACCTGGCTGCCTGCGTGGCTGGAGAAGACGGAGAGCCTGTCGGTGATCCAGGCCGGCCTGCTGTCCGCCTTTCCGCAGATCTTCAGCTTCGCGGGCTGCCTGGGTGGGGGGAAGCTGGTGGATATGGTCAGCCGGCGCGGGGTGGCGCCGCTGGCGGCCTGCCGGCGAACCGTCGTGCTGTCCATGCTGGCCTGTGCGGTGCTGACCGCCCTGCTGGCGCTGCAACCGGCGCGCATGCCCGCCCTGACCCTGCTGGCGCTGGCGCTGTTCGCCAACGGGGTGGCGGTGAGCTGCGGCTGGACGCTGGGCACGCTGATCACCACCGAGGACCGGGTGGCGACGCTGGAAGCGATCCAGAATACCGGGGCCTCGCTGGGGGGCGCGATGGCCCCCATCCTGACTGGTCTTCTGGCCACGCGGTTCGGGTCGTTCGGTCCTGCCTTTGTGCTGGCCGGCGGGATCGGGCTTGTGAGCACCGCGATCTATCATCGCGGCTTCGCGGCCACCCGTTAAAATGAAGGGTGGCCAAAGCCTCTGGCTTTGGCGGGGCGGGGGGGGGGCAAAGCCCCGCTATGGCTGGCGGGCCGGCACCCGCACGGCCGGCGAGAAATGCCGCGCGCCGATCACGCAGAACACGACGCCGAGCGCGATGAGCACCAGTTGGCTGCTGACAGGCTCGCGCAGCACCAGGGAGGCGAGGAAGAACCCGAGGAAGGGCTGGAGAAGCTGCAACTGCCCGACCGCCGCGATGCCGCCCAGCGCCAACCCGCGATACCAGAAGACGAAGCCGAGAAACATCGAGAACACGGTGACATAGGCCAGCCCGAGCCATGCGGAGGGTGCGATGCCGCCCCAATGGGCGGGGGCCGTGATGAGGCCGCCGATGATCGAGACCGGCAGGGCCACCACCAGTGCCCAGCAGATGACGCGCAGGCCGCCCAGAGTGCGCGACAGGCGGCCGCCCTCGGCGTAGCCCAGCCCGCAGATGATGACGGACAGGATCATGGTGAGATCCGCGCCCAGGGACCCTGCCGCGCCCCGGTGGGCGGCGAAGCCGCAGACCAGGGCCGCGCCGGCCGCCGACCAGGCCCAGAAGGCAGGGGATGGGCGCTCGCCCCCGCGCAGCACGCCGAAGGTCGCGGTGGCCAGCGGCAGCAGGCCGAGAAAGAGGATGGAACGGGTGGAGGGCATGCCCTGCAAGGCCAGGGCGCTGAGCAGCGGGAAGCCGAGCACCACGCAGAGCGCGGCGACGGCCAGGGCGAGCAGGTCGCGCGGTGCGGGGACGCTGGCCCGGCATCGCCACAGGCACAGCGCCCCGAGGAGGCCGGCCAGTGCGGCACGGGCAGCGGTGAGAAACAGCGGGTCGAACCCCGCGATCGCCAGCTTGGTGGCCGGCATCGAGCCGCTGAAGATCGTCATGCCGATCAGGCCCGCGATCCAGCCTTCCGTCGTTCTGTCCTGCATTGGTCCGTCCTTTGCCTGCCGGTTCGTGATGCGGGACGTGGCCGTGGATTTCCAGATACGGTCAGGTACAATTACACTAAACTGTATTGTTCAGGAGACCGGTACGGATGGACGGGCAGCAGGCGGACGGCACACGGGTGGCGCAGGTGATGGGGCTGGTGCGGCACCGGATCGAGCGGCGGTTGCTGACGCCGGGGGCGCGGCTGCCTTCGATCCGCGCCATGGCGGAGGCGGCGGGGGTGTCGAAATCCACCGTGGTCGAAGCGTATGACAGGCTGCATGCCGAAGGGGTGGTCCGCTCGCGCCCCGGTGCCGGCTTTTATGTGGCGGCGCCGCTGGCCCCGCTGTCGCTGGATGTGCCGACATCGGAAGGGGCGCGGATGGTCGATCCGATCGGCATGTTGCGGGCGTCGCTGGAGCAGGACCCGGCGGCGCTGTCGCCCGGCTGCGGCTGGCTGCCGACTGCCTGGATGCCGGAGGATCTGGTGCGGCGGGCGTTGCGTGCCGTGGCGCGGGAGGGTTCAGTCGAGATGCTGTTCGATTACGACAGCCCGCTGGGGCATGCGCCGATCCGCGCCTATGTGGCGCGCCGGATGGCGGAGCAGGATATCGGCGTCTCGCCCGCGCAGATCCTGACGACGGATTCCGGGTCGCACGCGCTGGACCTGATCTGCCGCTTCCTGCTGCGGCCGGGCGATACCGTGATGGTGGACGACCCGTGCTATTTCAATTTTCTGGCGCTGCTGCGGGCGCATCAGGTGCGGGTGGTCGGTGTGCCTTATCTGGCCGACGGGCCGGATGTTGCCGCCTTCGACCGTGTGGCGGCGGCGTGCCGGCCGCGCCTGTATATTACCAATTCCGCCATTCATAATCCGACCGGTGCCGTTCTCTCGCCCGTGGTGGCGCACCGGGTGCTGCGGCTGGCGGAAGCACACGACATCATCATAGTGGAAGACGACATCTTCGCCGATTTCGAAGCGACGCCCGCCGCGCGCCTGGCGACCTTCGACGGGCTGGAGCGGGTGGTGCGGATCGGCAGTTTTTCCAAGACGGTTTCGGCCGCCTTCCGCTGCGGCTACATCGCCGTGCGGCCGGACTGGGTGGAGGGGCTGGTCGATCTGCGCGTGGCCAGTTCCATTGCCTCCGGGCGGCTGGCGGCCGGAATCTGCCATGCCGTGCTGACCGATAGCGGCTATCGGCGGCATGTGGGACAGATGCGCGCGCGGCTGGACCAGTGCCGGGCGCGGGTGACGGCGCGGCTGAAACGGCTGGGACTGACGCCGACCGTGGAGCCGGATTCCGGCCCGTTTTTATGGTGCCGGCTGCCCGACGGGCTGGCGGCGACCGATGTGGCACGGCGGGCGCTGGCGCAGGGGGTGATCCTGGCGCCGGGGAATCTGTTCAGCGCCGATGGGATTGCCGCCGATTGCCTGCGGTTCAACGTGGCGCGGATCGACGACGAGAAGGTGTATCGGGTGTTGGCGGAGGCGGTGGGAAGGCCAGGGTTCCACCCTGGACCCGCCAAAGGCGGTGCCTTTGGAAACCCATTTTTTAATCCGTCGATTTCCGGGATTCCTGGCATGAAGTGATGCGAGATCGGACGTCTTTCTGCCTCTTTTTTGGAACGCAACGCGAGGCTGCCTGGTGGGCCACCCTGTGCGCCATGACGGGGCGGCCAAACCTGCCCTGCATCCGGCGCTGGACCGGTGGCAGGCGAAGGGTCGGCTGGTGGTTGTCTGCCCCGAGCTTTCCGGCAGTTTCGGCGTTCCGCGTCCGCCGGCCGAAATTGCGCGTGGGTAATCCGGCGAAGGGGTGCTGGAAAGGACGGCCTGCGTGATCGACACCAATGGCGGGGATGTGTCGGCACCCTATATTGCCGGGGCCGAGGCCGCGCTGGCCCTGGCGCGGGAGCAGGGGTGCCGGTTTGCGATCCTGACCGACGGCAGCCCGTCCTGCGGCAGCGTCTTCATTTATGACGGGACGTTTCGTGGCAGAAAGCATGAGGGCATGGGCGTGACGGCGGCGCTGTTGCGCGCCTATGGCGTGCTGGTGTTTGCGGAAAGCGGGATCGACGCGCTGGAGGCGCGATTGTCCGAAGCTGACACGGAAGCCTGACGCCTGCCCTGCCCTTGTCGCAAGCGCGTCGGTTGCCAACGCGTTTCCGCCCAATGAGTGTTCATTCGACCGGATTCGCAGGATTTGTGAGAATGAGACGCCAATCTGGGGCGGGAAAGATGCTTGCGGACGGGCCTGGCGCACGGTTTGACGAGGACGCAATGACCGATGCGGGGTGAACTGGGCGGTGATCGACCGTCACGCCGGGCAGTATTTCGCGTGGAAGCGGCAGGCCGGCCTGTTCCTGATCGGCGATCCATGCCGGCATGGACCGTATTGTTGGCAACCTCAGGAGCGGAACCGGCGATGATCGGCGCGCTCGAACTGCTGAGGCATCGTCGGTAAACATTATAACGACGTGGCGGAGGGTTTGGTCCCCCTGCCACGCCGAGATGCTGATCGGTGACGATTGAGGGCGTTTTAACGCCCGATCCTGCCTTCGTAGTAGTCATCGACCTGATGCGTATACAGGTCGTCGCTCCAGTTCGGCATGGATTCCGATGTATAGCTGGGTGCGCTCTTCAACTGGTCCGGCGTCAGATCGACGACGTATCCCCGAAGATTCGTGTCGTATGTCAGGGCCTTCCATGGGAGCGGATGGTAGCTGTTGCCCATTCCAAGAAAGCCGCCGAAACTCATGACGGCGTAGGCGACATGGCCGGTCTGTTTATCGACCATGAAGTGTTTGATCGTTCCCAGCTTTTCCTGGGCCGGGGAATAGACCGCCGTGCCCTCGACTTTGTCGGAGGCGATGAGGTCGTGGGTCTCGTCGATTCTGTCGGTGGTGAATCTGTCCGTTGGATTTGCCATGATGGCCTCCTGTTGGTTGGACCACGGGAATGTAGGTCGGCACGGTTATCCGCCGGGCAAGGGGGGAGCTGCTTTTTCTCTACACGTTCCCTTGAGGCAAGCCGGAGGACGGGGATTTCGAAAGCAAATGGAGGCGCTTGGTATTTTAAGAAGAAGATGCGCCTTCCCTTCCCTGCCGCGCTGCCATCGGCCATGGTTCTGAGGCAACCTGTGCGGCGTTACGGCGTCAGTGACCGTAACGTGCATGATTGAAAGAAACGGATAATGAGCAATCCCGACTCCCAGCCTGGAAAAGGCACGCAGCCGCGTATCCCGCTCAATGACGGCACGACGATGCCGCAACTGGGTCTGGGCGTGTGGCGGACGCCGGCGGACAAGACGGCCGACATCGTGCGCTATGCGGCCGATGCGGGATATCTGGCCGTGGATACGGCCGCGATCTACAAAAACGAAGAGGGGGTGGGCGATGGGTTGGCGGATCGCCCTGGCATTTATGTCACGACCAAGCTCTGGAACGATGACCAGGGGTATGACGCGACAATGCGCGCATTCGAGACCAGCCTGCGCAAGCTGCGCCGCGAGGTGCTGGACCTGTATCTGATCCACTGGCCGCGGGCCGCCGAGGGCAGGTTTGTCGAGACGTGGAAGGCGATGGTGGCGCTCCAGAAAGACGGGCGGGTGCGGTCGATCGGTGTTTCGAATTTCCGCGCGGAGGATCTGGACCGCGTCATCGCGGCGACGGGTGTGGTGCCGGCCGTCAACCAGATCGAACTGCATCCGCGTTTCCAGCAGCGTGCGCTGCGTGCCTTTCATGAAAAACACGGCATCAGGACCGAATCCTGGAGCCCGCTTGGGCAGGGGCAGGTGCTGGAAGACCCTGTGATTGCGGAGATCGGCCGGAAATACGACAAGACGCCGGCGCAGGTGGTCATTCGCTGGCATCTCGACAGCGGGCTGATCGTTATTCCCAAATCGGTCACGCCGAAGCGGATCGTGGAGAATATTTCAGTCTTCGATTTTGCCCTGGATGCGGAGGACATGCAGCGGATTGCAGGTCTGGATCGGGCGGATGGTCGCATCGGACCGGATCCGGCGACGTTTTAGCAAGGGAGGGGTGGGCTGGAAGGGTTTTGCGGCCACGCTTTGGAGGGACAGCACGATGTTCAGGATTCCGTTTCTTGCCTTGTTGGTGACTGTGGGATTCGCGACTGTCGGGCCGGGCGCCCGCGCTGAGGAGAGGCCGATCGTTCTGACGCCGCAGGATATCAGATGGCAGGCTGCGCCGGCGGATTTTCCAAAGGGGATCGAAATTGCGTATGTTTACGGGAATGTGGCCCAGCCTGGCCCGTTTGTGATCCGCGTGAAGATGCCGCCCCATGCGCAGATCGCGCCGCATACCCATAACATGGACGAGACCTTAACCGTTCTGTCCGGCCATTTCACCCATTACATCGGCAAGAGCTTTACCGGCGCGCAGACGAACGAACTCGCGGCGGGGGGATTCGTCCATCTGCCCAGGGAGACCCCGCACGCCCTGCGAACGGCCGATGCGTCGGTTATCATGGAGATTTCCGGTGTTGGGCCTTTCGGCATGACTTACGTCAACCCTGGGGATGATCCGTCGAAGGCGGAATGAGGATTGTCTTGTCCTTTCCGGACGTGGCTGCTTTCGCTTTAACTGCGACATTCGGCAAAATGAGGCCCATGTCCGGCTTGGGCCGGAAGCGGACTGGCCGGTTTCAGGTGGCTGGGCGGTAAAACAGACATTTCTCGTGCCGAGTAGTGTCAGTGTACATCCTAAGCTCCTATGTCCTCTCGACAGAGGATGGAGACCATTTCTGGCCTCCAGAATAAGGGGATGAGATGCTGCCACCAGTTTCTCGAGATTGCCAAAATTAGAACACCGGGGTAGAATTTTATTCTACGGTGTTTCTTCAGAGAGTAAGTTTATGGCGAAGCCAACATGGGGAAACAGGAGATTGATGAGCCTGTCGGACCTTCCGATTTTCGGAAGCGACGAAGAATGGAGAGCTCAATATAAGGTCTTGCAACAAGATAATTCTCATAAAACTCCTGACTTGGAATGTTGCTTCCGTGACATAAAGAAACGTCTCTTGGAAATTATCCAAACCCCAACATACAGTATAGTCGTGGGCTGCGTGGCTTGGATAACAGACACTGATATTCTGGAAGCGTTAGTTCAAAAAGCTGGACTATCTCTGATCATCAACAAACCGTCACACGCGGTCTCAGTGCCTCCTTTGTTACGCGGTTTGACCTCCGACATATGCAATCGAATATACCCTGACGCCTTAAACTGGTTAGATAATGACCCAGCTCAAATTGGCATAGCTCCTCTCAGATGTGTCGGGTACACTGACGGCCAACAAGCCGTACCCAGAATGCACAACAAATTTCTGGTTTTCTGTAGCTTGGACGGAACCCTTCCTGTTCCCCAGGCTGTATGGACCGGTTCAGCCAACTTCTCATACAACGCATCGGTCTCTTTTGAAAACGCGGTATACATAGAAAACGAAGAAATCGCCCAAGCGTATTTCGACGAGTGGCGGCAAATCACTATGTTTTCTGAACCTATCGATCGAGGAAGTACGGAGCCCACTTATGGGTTCCGCTTGAATTTCTCGGGAATTACTTGGCCACAGCAGTTGAAATGGATAACTTTACTTGAAGAGCTGGAATATAGAGCACCCCATGTGATCGAGCGGTTTCTACAAAATAACGACTGGCTATCGGATGATATATGGAAGGAATTTTCGGATGATTGCTCAATCAAAATGCAAATCATTCGGAAAGGCATTCAAGTTCTCAAAAACGATCTTGATTGTCGCCATGTCCCGACTGATGAATTTAATGAGCGCTTTGACGCCATCAAAGTAAACCTTTTTTCGATGTCTGCCGAAGAACTCAATGCAGAATTTCACTTGGTGCTGGACAACATCGCGCGGGATATCGAGGAGTGGTCCCAGTCCGGTGATCGGTAAGTTGTTCCTTGGCACTTTATTCATGCGCTCTTGCACTTGGTCCTCCATGAAGTCTCCGAGGCCGCAACGGTGTTTGTCCCGAAAACTATAGATCAAAGGAGAGGTCGTCATGTCCGGTTTTGGAAAGACGATATTTAGTTCAGAACCTCCGACACGGATACCGCCATGCCGATACCGATCCGTGCTGAATGTCGGCTTCCGAGATTGCTCGATCGGCGGCCGGTTGACCGGAATGGGGCGCGAAGCTGACATTCGGCCCCTCTGCCGCCAATGACAGCTTTCCCCCCCAAAGTTGCCCCTCGGCTTGAAAAAAATGGGGAGATAAACCATAGCCTGCGGCAACAGGGTTAAATACCCTACCGCGTCACCCCCTATTTGCGCACATGGTGGAAGCGTCGAAAAAATTGTGCGCGGTCGGACGGCGTCGTTGGGGCGGCGATGCCGATTCACTCGTCACTTTTGACGCATCAATATCGGATGGCTGCCCAGGCGGTTCGCTCTCTGGATCGGGGCCGGATACTTGGTCTATACGGGCGCCTTCACTTGAACGGACAGGACCGTCTGCGATGAAAAAGGCTGTTTTTGGTTTTTTTTCACTATGTGTGATCTCTGCGGCCCATGCGGCGCCGACGCACTATACCACCAAGCGAGGTGGCCTGGCGGCCGAACTGGTGCTGAACGGCAGCCAGAGCGACTATTACCTGTCCTCGCAGGAAGGGATGGCCGAACTTCCTCATGCGACCGTCGTCAAGAAAGGCGACAGCTTCATCGTCACGACCCATGAAGACAAGCAGACCTGCTCCGTCGAGGTCAAGGTGGCGGGGACGGAAGTGGCGAGTTCACATGAAGTGGTGGCAATTGCGTCTATTTTCATGGCGCGGCAGTTGATTTCAACTTCTGAGCCCGTTCGCATCTGACAATGCGGGCTGGCGCGCGAACCGTGAACGCATGCGCCAGCCCGGATTCCGGGAAACGCGGTTATCGGGACGGACGGCTGGGGGCTGAGGGCTGATAGTTGGGGGTTGGCTGACGGGTCTTCCGTCAGGCGGCGTTGTCGCCGGGCCAGAGTGGCCCGCGTTCGCGGCGCATCTTGCATACGGCGGCGTCGCGGGCGCAGCCACGCCGGATCTCGTCGGACAGTTTGACGTCGGTGCCGGGAATCATGCCGGTATGGCACTGGATTTCGGCGGCGCGCTGGCAGATCCAGAGCAGGAAGAAGGTGCGCGCGACGTCGGCCTCGCCGACCGCGAGGCCGTGATTGCGCAGGACCAGCACATGCTTGTCGCCCAGGCTTTCCAGCATGCGCGGACGTTCTTCGTCATAGAGCGTGATGCCTTCGAAGGCGTGATAGCCGACGCGGCCGAATAACTGGGCGCCGTAGAAATTATCGTGGCTGAAGCCGGCTTCCTTCATCGCGACGGCGGTGACGGCGCTGGTGTGCGTGTGGATGACGCAATGGATGTCGTCGCGCGCGGCTTGGATGGCGCCGTGCAGGGCGAAGCCGGCGGGATTGGGCTTGTCGTCCGACTGGGTGACCAGTTCGCCGCTGGCGTTGACCACCAGCAGGTTTTCCGGCGTCACTTCCTCGTAATGCAGGCCGAACGGATTGACGAGATAGCGCGTCGGCTCGCCGGGCAGGCCCAGCGAGATGTGGTTGAAGTCATCTCGGTCCAGCCGAGCTGGCTGACGAGGTGATAGCATTCGGCCAGACGGACCTGGAGGCTCCATTCGTCCTGCATCGCGCCGCTGGTCATGATGTCTGTTCCTTTCCAGCTACGGAACGGCGTTGAAAGGCCACGAGGCCGAGCAGGGTGTCGATGATCGGTGTCGGCACGGCCAGTGCGCGCGCCAGCGCCACCAGCGCGTCGCCGATCGCTACCGTCTCCAGGGTTCGGCCAGCGCGGAAATCCTGCAACATCGAGGTTTCGTGGGGGCCTGCTGCCGCCATCATGGCGCAGATCGTCTCGGCCGGTTTGAGGGTGGAAATGCCACAGGCCGCGCCGGTGGCGATCGCCTCGTCCAGTGAGGCGCGAATGATCGCGCGGGTGGCCGGGTCGGTCGCCATGGCTTCGAGCGTGGCGCCCGTGATCACCGACAGGGGATTCGTGGCCACGTTGGTGGCGAGCTTGGTCCAGATTTCGGCGTGGATGGCGTCGGTGACGTGAGCGTCGATCCCGCAGGCGTTGAGCAGGCCGGCGAGATGGGTCAGTCGGTCGCGGGTCGGGCCGGGTGCGTCGGGCGTGCCGGGCGTGTCGGGCTTGTCGGGTGCGGAACGCCCCAGCACCAGGCGCATCGGCCGCAGGGAGCGGATCTGTCCGGGGGCTTCGATGGCGCAAAAGGCGTAGGCGACGCAGCCCGCGATCTGTCGTGCCGGCAGGTGGGCCGCCAGTTGGCCCGTCGGGTCCAGCAGGGGGGCGAGCGTGCGGAAGGCCGGCGGGGCGTCGTCTGCCGTCATCCACCAGGGGATGCCGTTGATGATGGGGACGATCAGTGTGTCGGGGCCGACCGCCGGCAGGACCGCCGGCAGCAGGTCGGGCAATTGATGCGATTTGACGGCGAGGAACAGGACGTCCATCGGGCCGGGCGCGCGCTCGGCGGCGGCGGGGTGGCAGGTGAAGGTGGTATCGCCTTCGGTCACGGTCAGGCCGTGCGTGCGCAGGCGCGACAGGGTTTCGCCGCGCGCGATCAGCGAGACCGATGCGCCTCCGCGTGTCAGACAGGCCGCCAGCGTGCCGCCGATGGCGCCGATCCCCGCGATGCAGATGTTCGAAGGGGCCGTCATGAACCGACGGCCGGCAGGGGGGTGAAGGCGGAATCATGTGTCATGCCATGCAGAGTGCAGGGTTGCCCCATACCGGTCAATCTGTCGGCAATCACGATCAGGGGTGGAGGCGCGCCTTTCGAATCCTCATCGGCGGCATTCCGGGGTGGCGTCCCCTCGCCGCCCCTGGGCCGGTCCACGGTCCTGGCAGAGGAAACGGGGGACGGAGCCGTTAGACCTGTTTGAAACATGATGCTGCCGGCAGGCCGATGGGCGTTTGCGGTCCTTCGCGGCCGGTCGCCGTCAACGAGGCTGCGATGTGCAAAACACATGCCGGACGGAAGCCTGTTCCAGCCTGGTTTTGACGCGGCAGCGGAACTCCCTCACGCGGGTCCGCATGATTCTTTGCGGCGGGTGCTGCATCGGGCAGAGGGCCGGTCGGGAGCGGGGATAAAGATGTCCATATCCGCCGCGCGCGGTGCATCCGGTGGCCACGACGATCCTGTTCGGCTGCGCTTATGTGCTGTCGTTGATCGATCGGCAGATCCTTTCGCTGATGATCGGTCCGGGAAGGGCCGATCTGCATCTGAATGATGTTCGGTTGACCATCCTGAACGGTTTCGCGTTCGCGCTGCTGTATTCGGTGCTCGGGCTGGCGATCTCGATGGTGGCCGGCCGGTTTTGCGGCCGCCAATCGTCGTTGGCGGTGTGGTCCTGTGGAACCTCGCCACGATCGGCTGGGGACTCTCCAACGGGTTTGCGCGTCTGTTCATCTGCCGGATGGGGGGTGGGATCGGCGGCGCGGCGCTGGTGGCGGACGTCTATTCCCTCCTGGCCGATGTCGTGCCGGCGGCGCGGTTGGGGTGGATCGTCGCCCTGTTTTCCGCCGGGTCGTGCGTCGGGGTCGGCATTGCCTGTCTTTTCGGTGGGATGCTGATGGTCATGCTTCGGTCTGTTGGGGCGCGTGGGGTGGTTCTCGCGCCGGGGACGCTGTTCAGCGCCGATGGGATTGCCGCCGAGTGACTGTGGTTCAACGTGGCGCGGGTGGACGAGGAGAGGGTGTGTCGGGTGGGGCGGAGGCGGTGGAAGGCCAGGGTTCCACCCTGGACCCGCCAAAGGCGGTGCCTTTGGAAACCCATTTTTTTGCCGTCGATTTTCGTGATGCGTGTCCTGCACACGTCGTCATTTTACAGGAGAATCCGGTCCTAATGGATCGGGATGGCGGGGGGCCGGATCAGGTTGCCAGACCGTTGACGACCTGATGTAACAATTGCAGCAGCAATCGGCTTTCGTCGCCGGAGAGGCATACGTGACTTCTGGCATTGATGGTCGCGACGGCGGCAGCGATATCAGGCAGTTTTTCCGACGCTGCGGACGATAACGAGATCAATGCACTCCGTCGATCATTCGGATCGGGCGTGCGCTCGATCAGCCCGTCCCGCTCCATCCGCGAGAGGGTCTTGGCCATGGTGGACTGTTCCACCGCCGCGAGGCGCACCAGCGCGCTCTGGGACCGTGGCTGTCCATCCGCCAGAGCGAAAAATACCGGCAATTGCCCCGACATGAGACCGAAAGGACGCAAAGCGTCATCCATCTCTCGTGCGAAGAGTCTGGCCGCCCAGTTGACCATATAGCCAAGGGAGTGCTCTCGGGCCTGCCATTTATATGGCTTGCTATCTTCTATCATGGCTAGCTATGTAAATGCTTCCCGTTCATTCTCGCAAGGGCGATATCATGCAAAAACTGCTCCACCGCCTCCATCCCCTGGCAGGCGGGATCGCTATCCTTTGCATCGTCAGTTTCATGACGGCGTCTGTCGCCTCTGAATTATACGGAGACGCTCTCATCATCGCTGCCACCAAAGGCCATATTCTGTGGGGACTGATGATTCTCATTCCCTGTCTGGCCCTGACCGGTCTGTCGGGTTACCGCGCGGCAGGCGGGACGCCGCGCGGTCTGGCAATCGTGAAGCTGAAGCGCATGCGGATCATAGGGATCAATGGCATCTGCATGCTCGTTCCCTGTGCCTTTTTCCTTGCGGCCCGCGCAGCGGAACTGCGCCTGGACGGGGTGTTCTATGGCGTGCAGAGCGTGGAACTTCTGGCCGGGTCCGTCAATCTTGCGCTTATGACCCTGAATTTTCGCGATGGGTTACGGATTGTCCGGTTACGGAAGACATGACACGGCGGGAGCGGGGCGCGGGGCGCGCCCGTTCTGTCTTTTCGCGCATTGGAGCGGAGGATATGCCGGGCTGGGGGCGCGGCGGTGTACGTCCCCCTCCCCGCGCCGCCGGATGGTGGGGTGTTCAGGCGGTGCGCTTGGGGTCGGGCACGGCTGCCACGCGGGCCTTGCGGGTGGCGGCGCCGCGTCGGCGCAGGACCCACATGACGCCCCCGGAGATGGAGAAATAGAGCAGCGCCGCGCCGGCGATGCCGACCGCCGTGCGCCAGAGGCCGGCGATGACGGCGGGGCCGGCCAGCTTGGCCTCGTGCAGCGTGTGCAGCCACATGAAGGTCAATTCGCCCGTGCGCTGCCGGGCCGGGTCGCGGGTGAAGCGCACCGTGCCGGCATCGGCATCGTACCGCACGGTGGCCGGGCGGTTGGGGCCGTAGGCCGGCAGGACGATATTGAAGGATTGCTCGGCCGGGTTGCCGCCCAAATGGGCTGACATGAGGACGACATCGGGCATCTGGGTGTGCACGGCGGCCAGGGCGGCGTCCAGGCCCTGTTCGCCGGGAATGGCGGGCGTGCGGTCGGGGTGATGCGGGCGGCTTTGGGCCGGGTGGACGCCGCCGCCCTGGACGCCGAAGAGCGGGCGGGAGAACGGGAAGGCCAGGACCGCGCCGCTGAGGGCGAGGAACAGCATGACCGCCAGCGTCCAGAAGCCGAAGCTGATATGGGTTTCGCGCCACAGGCGATAGCCCCTTGCCCTGGACGAGACGAGGACCGTGCGGCGCCATTTGCCCGAAGCCCACAAAGCCGGGTGCGGCCACCACAGGAGCAGGCCGGTGATGGCCATGACGCTGAGCAGGATGCCCATGGCACCGGTGGCATACTGGCCGTAGGGCAGCAGCAGCAGGTCGGCGTGCAGGTTATGCAGCACGCGCAGCCCGTGGGGGAGGATATGCGTGCGGATGACCGCGGCGTGGGATGGATCGACCATCACCTCGTATTCCGGGTGGCGTTCGCCGGGCGGCCCGAAGGCGACGACCGCGCTGTCGCCCGGCCAGCGGGCGGGGTCGAAGCGCAGGGGCTGCGTGCCGGTGGGAGCCACGGCGCGCGCGGCGCCGATCATGGCCTCGGCCCCCATGGGCGGGCCGGCCACCGGGGCGGCGGGACGGCCCGCCAGCATCAGCGGCAGGACCACCAGCAGCAGCCCGGTCAGGCCCTGCAACGCGAACGGCAGGATCAGGGCCAGCCCGATCCAGCGATGAATTTTCCGAAGCACGCGCCACCATGTTAATGCGAATTATTCGCACATTATCGAACATGCAACGTTCGTGCAAGGCGGCACAGTCCGGGCGGGTGATGCGCGGTCTGGAGAGGGTGCGGAAGCGCCGATGGGGGCGGGGGACAGGAGCGGGGCATCCGGCGCGCGGCCCGTGCTGGCGGGTGCTGGTTGGCGCGCGTCGGAGCGGGCGCACGGAACCTGCGGCCGGGCCGTATTTTCGGTGAGGTTCCGCGCGGGTTATTCGATGCCCAGCATGCGCATCTTCCGATAGAAAGTGGCGCGGCTGATGCCCAGGCCGCGGGCCGCGCGGGTTACATTGCCTTGCGTGGTGGCCAGGGCGGAGCGGATGACGCTCTCTTCGGCTTTGCGGAAACTGGGGGAAGCGTCGCCCTCCAGCGTCGAGAGCAGGTTGGGCTGCTCGCGGAGCATCTCGTCGGTCCACTGCATCAGGGTGCGGGCGGCGCGCGTGGCACCGACGACCTGGCCGTCGTCATCGACCGCGACCAGCGGCGCGGACACGCCGTCGGCCGTGTCGAGGAGCACGATCTTGCGCCCCTCATAGCGGTTACGGAACAGTTGATCTTCGATCCGCCGGCCGGCCTGCGTGAGCGTGTCCATCAGCAGGGGGGCGGCATGGCGCGAGGAATCGCCATGGAAGGCGGCGAGGTTGAGCGCGCCGATGATCTGGCCCTGCGCATCGAAGATCGGGGTTGCGAAACTGGCGAGCAGGGAAAAGCAGAAACGCCAATGTTCCCCCTGGCCCAGGAAGATGGGGGTGCCGTCGCGGACGCAGGTGCCGACGCCGTTGGTGCCGGCAATCGCTTCGTCCCAGACCGCGCCCTGTTGCAGGCCCATCCGGCGGCAATGCGTCGACTGGGCCTCGTCCGCGCAGCGGGCCAGGAGCATGGCGTCGGTATCCGCCAGCAGGACCAGCAGGCCCATGGGATGCGCCAGATCGAACAGACGCCGCATTTCGGGCTGGGCCGCCCGCATCAGCGGAGCGGAACGCCCGCTGAGATGGCGGAATTCGGCTCCGCTGAAAATATCGGCCACCCAGTTCTGGGCCGGATCGACGTGGTGGGAGGCGGCGCATCGGTGCCACGACCGTTCCACCATGATGCCGCCGGCGCTGTTTCGCGCCGTGCTGGTATTGTTCTTATTGGGAATTGCCCATTCCATCGCTTGCCGCGCCTGCATCGCTCACAATACGCCCAGCCCTGCCGCACCTGCCTCTTCCGTGCAGGAACGGCATCGCTTGAGCCTGTCGGGCTCTTCCGTGCCCTATTTTGCGCATAAAACCTATATGCATTCTGTAGTCTTCACCGAGTCAGTCCCCTGAACGGGCTCCTGAACAGGGCGCGGAGAGCAGGAGGGCGCGATGACCGCCCCTGTTCCGGGACAGGGAGCTACCAGAGATAGACGAGCTTGATGTAATAGGCGTTGCTCTCGGGGGTGTTTCGACCCTCGACCGAATGCGTATAGCGTGTTGTGAAGGAAAAATTCTTCGCGATATTGAACATCATGCCGACACCGAGCGCCACTTCGCGGCTGCTGGAATCCTTTACGTAGGCGCGGCGGGTGTTGTTGTAGGTGCCGGTCACGTTCTGCCAGTCGAGCGCGAAGAACGGTTCGAGCAGTTTGGTGGCCTTCCAGCTCCAGCGCAGGTTGGAATAGAACACGACGCCGGGGAAATAGCTGTTCTGGCCCCTGATATGCTTGGTCGAACCGACCACAGTGCCCGCGTCGCCATCGAAGCTGAAATGCTTCCATTCGTAATCGAAGATGAAGCTTGAGATGTTCGACCAGTAATTGGGCGAGGTGGCATCACGCGTGCCGACCGGCGTCTGCATGAAGGTCTGGAAGCCGAAGGTGCTGTGCGCGTTAGGTTTGAACCATGCGGCGGGGCCGACGATGGTGGGGCCGAGACCGCCGTAATTCTTGCCGTTGGCCAGCGTGAAGCTCTCGCCCTGGATGATTTCGAAGGCGAAGCCGACACCGGGAAGGGCGTCGAAACTGCGGAAATGGACGTATTTGGTCAGGCCCGACCAGGTGTGGCTGCCCTGCCCCGCCGTGCGCTGGCCCGAGCCGTTATAGTACGAGCCGGCCGCGTTGCCGTCGCCGTACTGCACCAGCACGTTGAACGGTTTGAAATCGACCGGCAGGTCGTATTCGTGCGGGCCGATGATGCCCAGCGTGACGTCCGAGGCGTGGGCCGCCGGGACCGTGCCGAGGAGGAGGACGCCGGGGATGGAAAAGCGGACGAGGGTCCGGAGCCATGCCGGCCGTTCTGTCAAACGCATTGGTTTGATTCCGTTGGGGGCGATGCCGGGGGGGGCCGGCGGGCGGCCGGGCCCGGGTGTTTTTTTTTTTTGTTTTTTTGGGGGGCCGCGGGGGGCGCGGGCGCCGGGGCGGGGTT
>NZ_JBDNXE010000001.1:291-54315 GCF_047721585.1 Gluconacetobacter sp. | reverse complement strand
GATGAAAACGCGGCCGGGGGCCCGCAGCCCGGCCGGCCGTGCTGACAACCGCTTTGGTTTGATCCGGTGGGGGCCGCGGCCGGGCGCGCCTGACGCGCGCCCGGTACCTGTTGTTATTATTATTGCTTATTGGGCGGTCGCGCCGGTTCCCTGCGCGCCGTCGAGTGTATAGGCGATGATGTAGTCGCCGCTGCGCGTGCCCAGGCCGCCATGGCCGCCGGCCGCGATCAGGACATACTGCTTGCCGCCGACCTCGTACGACATCGGGGTGGCCTGGCCGCCTGCCGGCAGGCGGTCGCTCCAGATCACCTTGCCTGTCGCCAGGTCGAAGGCCCGCAGGTAGTCGTCGGCGGTGGCGCCCATGAAGACGACGCCGCCCTTTGTCACGATGTTGCCGCCGATATTATACATGCCGGTGGGCAGCGGCAGGTTGTTGTGCGTCCGGAACGGGCCGGTATCGCGGGTGGTGCCGACCGGGTGTTGCCACACGATCTTCTTCGTCACCAGGTCGATCGCCGTGATCGTGCCCCAGACCGGGCCCTTGCAGGGGATCTGCAACGGATTCAGCCACGGGTTGGTGTAGGCGATGTAGGGCGTGCCGTAATCCGGCGAGACCGACAGCGCGTCGCCCTTGGCGGCGGGTTCTTCGCCCTTGCCGTCCCATTTCGGCAGCGTGCCGGGGCCTTCCAGCGTCTGGCGATGATCGAGCTTGATGCGGAACGGCAGGTAGCTCGCGTTCGCCAGCATGATCTTGCGCTGCGGGTCGATCGTGATGCCCTGCCAGTCGACGATGCCGTAGAACGCCGGGTAGACGATCGTGGTCTTGCCGATATGCGGCGGGGTGAACTGGCCGTCATAGGCCGACTGGCGGTACTGGATGCGGCAGATCATCTGGTCCAGCAGGGTGGCACCCCACATGTCGGTCTCTTTGAGGTCCGGCGGCGACACCGACGGCATGGCGGTCGGATAGGGCTGCGTCGGCGACACGCGGTCGTCGGGCGCGATGCCGGCGGTCGGCACCTTGCGTTCCTCGACCGGGTAGCCGGGGACCGGCTGGCCGGTGCGGCGGTCCAGCACGAAGAACTCGCCGCGCTTGGTGCTCTGCACCAGGGCGGGGATCATCTCGCCGTTCGGGCCGGGGAGGTCGACCATCGACGGGCCGGACGGGATGTCCATGTCCCACAGATCGTGATGCACGGTCTGGTAGGTCCAGCGGCGTTCACCCGTCACGATATCCAGCGCGATCGTCGCCGAGGAGGTGGCGTCGTCGAACGGGCGGCGCGAACCACCCCAGTTGTCGGGCGGAGAGTTGCCGGTGGGGATGTAGACCAGGCCCAGGTCCGGGTCGGCCGTGTAGACGCCCCAGGCGTTCGGCGTGTCGCGCGTCAGCACGTCATCCGGGCCGGGCTTCCAGGTTTCGGGCGTGTGGCCGGCATCCCAAGCCCAGGCGATTTCGCCGGTCGTGGCGTCGAAGCCGCGCACGGCGCCCGAGGGTTCGAAATTGGCCTGGTTGTCGAAGATCCAGCCGCCGGTGATCAGCCGGTTTTTCGCCACCAGCGGCGGCGAAGTCACGAAGTGGAAGCCGTGGGGCACATGACCCAGATACTGGCGCAGGGAGATGAAGCCGTGATCGCCGAAATCGTCACACGGTTTGCCGGTTTCGGCATCCAGCGCCACGATCCGCACGTCGGCCACCGGCGAATAGATGCGCGTGCGGCAGCTCGTCTGGATTTCGTCCGGGATCTTGTAATAGGTCACGCCACGGCAGGAGAGATAGACGTTCTTTTCCTGATCCGCCTGCGCGGGATGCGGATCGAACTTCCATTTGACCTTGCCGGTCGCCGCGTCCAGCGCCATCACCCAGCTATGGGGTGTGCACATGTAGAGCGTGTCGCCAACCTTGATGGGTGTGACTTCCAGGTTGAATTCATGGCCCTGGTCGGGGCCGGCGACCGTGCCTTCGCCATCCTGCCGGACATCGCCCGTACGGGTGACCCAGGCGCGCTTCAACTGGCCGATATTGGCTTTGGTGATCTGGCCCAAAGGCGAATAGCGATCGCCGCCCATGGTGCGGCCATAGGCCTGCCAGTCGCCGGCGGGGATGCCGTCGGCGGCGGAATCGGCTTCCTGCGCCGCCATGCGGTCGGCCGGCACGGTGCCGTCGATCGAATAGGAAGTAAAGCAACTGATGACCAGCGCCAGGACGCTGACGCCGACGGCGCCGAGCATTTCGCGCTTTTCCGCCAGCCACCTGCCGCCCTGGCTCCAGACCCATGGCAGCAGCATCCACGCGCCGATGCCCACCAGGGTCAGCAGACGCACTTCCAGGTTCCAGATGTTGAACCCGGACTCGAAGAGCGCCCACAGGGTCGAAACCAGCAGCAGCCCGGCATAGAGCCGCAGCGCCAGTCTGGGCGACCTGATCCCCGTCACCGCCGCGCCGATCATGACGGCGCCGGCCAGGACATAGAACCAGGACCCGCCGAGGACGGCGAGATAGCCGCCACCCAGGAAAAGAAAGAGCCCCACTAGGGCCAGCAGGATCGAGGTGACGATCGAGAACACACTACTCATTTCGCGTATGTTCCTATTCTATAATGAAGTTTCCGTGATCCGGAACAACTCGTGAGGCTGCGGCCCCATGGCTATTGCCGACGAGCCTGCTTATCGGCAGGAAGGTTTTCCGGTCGCTACGATCCTGTAAGCTTTCTCACACGAACGTGTCTCGCCCCCTTGGCGACTGTCGCAAAGCTGAGACAATCGCCTGCTCCCCGGAGACCGGGGCGAAAAGCGGGGCGGTGTTTTTGAATCCGCCGTTCTATGAATTATGCATAGCTGCATCCCGTCTCCATGCCCCCTTCGCGGATCCCTTCCATGTCCGATGTCGCCCGCTACGAGTATTTCCTGTTCCTGCTGCTGGTGATTCTGGCACTGGAGCGGCTGGCGCGGCGGCTGGCGCTGCCGCCGGCGGCGGCCTTCATCCTGGGGGGCACCGGGCTGGCCCTGCTGCCGGGGACGCCGGAACTGACGCTGGACCCCGACCTGGTCATGGTCGTGTTCCTGCCGCCGCTGCTGATGAGCAGTGCGTGGTTCACGGCCTGGCACGAATTTCGCCGCAACCTGCGCGGCATCCTGGCGCTGGCGGTGGGCACGACGCTATTCACCACGCTGGCCGTGGGCGTCGTGGCCCGGCTGGCCGTGCCGTCGCTGCCCTGGGCGGTGTGCTTCACCCTGGGGGCCATCGTCTCGCCGCCCGACGCCGTGGCCGCCGAGGCCGCGATGGAGCGGCTGAGCCTGCCGGGGCGCCTGACATCGCTGCTGCTGGGGGAGAGCCTGCTGAACGACGCCACCGGGCTGGTGCTGTTCCGCTTCGCTCTGGCGGCGGCGCTGACCGGGCTGTTCGACCCGATGGCGGCGGTTGGGGCGTTCTGCCTCGTTTCGGTCGGCGGGGTGGCGATCGGGGCGGTGCTGGGGTGGGGCGGGCTGTGGCTGATCCGCCGGCTGCGCGACAGCGACCTGGTGATTACCGCGACCGTGCTGCTGGCGGCGGCGTCCTATATCGGGGCCGACCGGCTGCATGTCTCCGGCGTGCTGGCCACCGTGACCACCGGGTTGATCCTGGGATGGAACCAGCATGCCGATTTCAGCGCCAGCACGCGCGTGCGCGGTCTGGCCTTCTGGAAAGTGATGGTCTTTCTGCTGCAATCGGTGCTGTTCATCCTGATCGGCCTGTCGCTGCGCGGGGTGCTGCACCGGCTGGAAGGGACGACGGACCTGCTGCACCATCTGGTGATTCCGATCGCCGCCATTCTGGGAACCATGATCGTCTCGCGCTTCGTGTGGCTGTTTGGTGCCGATGCGGTGCGGGCGGTGTTGCGCCGCTGGTGGCCGCGCCATTTCGCCGCCCCCTCCCTGCCCGAGACGATCATCATGGGCTGGTCGGGCATGCGCGGGGTGGTGACGCTGGCGGCCGCCCTTTCCCTGCCCGAGAGCCTGCCGGGCCGTGACCTGGCGCTGTGCTGCGCCTTTGCCGCGATCCTGGTCACGGTGCTGTTGCAGGGCATTACGCTGGAACCGCTGGTCCGTGCCCTGAACGTGACCGACGACGACGCGGCGCACATCCAGACCAACGAGAACGTCGCCTGGGTGCGGATGGCCGAGGCCCAGCTTCGGGCCGTCGAGCAGGCGTCGCGCCAGCCCGACGGCACTGAGCGCCACCCGCGCCTGCTGGAACAATACCGCTACCGCCTGCGCGTGACCCGCGACTATGCCCACGACATGCCCGCCCACCGGCCGGAGGAAATCGCGCATTACGAGGCGGTGCTGGCGGCCATTCGTGCGGCGCGCGCCGAAATCCTGGCCCTGTATCGTCAGGGACAGCTCCATGACCATGTGCTGCGGGAGATGGAACAGGACCTGGATATGCAGGAGATCGCGGCGGAAGGACGGTTGTAGGGGAGGGCCGGCGTCTCCTCGACCGACGCACCGCCCCTCATGAAATCCTGCAACAGGTCATCCACCGCACCAGAACGCCCGATGACAGGCAACGGTGCTGTTTAGCCCATCATATTCATGGCATAGCAGGGATCTGGTGGTCGGTATCGCGTAAGCACCTGATCGGGTTTAGGAATTTTTGGTCGAAACCGTCCATCCACCCGGTTGCGCCGAGCCACACCCCTGTGACTGCACCAGCCGATAGCCGACCCCGGTTTCGGTCACGATATGCCGCGGCCGCTCCGGATCGTTTTCGATCTTCTGCCTGATCTGGCGGATATAGACGCGCAGTTGCTGCACGTCGCCACTGGCCCCCCATAGCTGGCCCATGATGGTCTGATGCGTCAGGACACGGCCGGCATACTGCACCAGCATCCGCAGGATATCCCACTCGCGCGGCGACAGCCGGATTTCCTCCTCCCCCCGAAAGACCTGCCGCCGCACCAGATTGACGCGCAGATCGGCCGAGACGAAGACCGGCACCGTGCCCTGCTGCTGCAACGCGTGCCGCATGGCATTGCGCATCCGGGCGATCAGTTCCGCCATGCTGAACGGCTTGGTCACGTAATCGTCCGCACCCGCTTCCAGCGCGGCCACCTTGCCGCGCTCGTCGTCACGCACCGACAGGATGACGACCGGCAGACCCGGCCGGTCCGCGCGCAGGCGCCGCAGCACCTCGGCACCGTCCAGATCCGGCAATCCCAGATCCAGCAGCACGATATCAGGATGCTCTTCCGTCGCCATCCGCAGCGCGGCGGCACCGGTCGCTGCCTCGATCGTCCGCCAGGACTGGCTGCCCAGCGTCGTCCGCAGCAGGCGCCGGATGGCCGGTTCGTCATCGACGATCAATACGCACGGATCGCTCACAGCGCCCCCCTCGGCTCCAGCGGAAAGGTCATGACAAAGACCGCACCCTGCCGGTCGCGCCGGTTTCGCGCAACGATCGTGCCGCCCATGGCCTCGACAAACCCGCGCGCAATGGCCAGCCCCAGCCCGGTCCCGGCCCGCGCGCGATCGGCGGAAAGAAAGCGCTGGAACTTGCCGAACACCTGCTCGGTGTCCTCCACGGCCAGCCCGCTCCCCTCATCCAGCACCTCCAGCACCAGCCCTCCCGGCCGCAACGCCGCCCGGATCACGATCCGCGTGCCCGCCGCCGTGTGCTTTCCGGCATTGTCCAGCACATTGAACAGGGCCTGCTCCAGCAGCACGTCATCCAGCAGCGGCATGGGCAGTTCGGGTTCCATCTCCAGTTCAACACGGTGATCGGCCAGGATGCGCGCCGCCCGCCCCAGCGCGCTCGCCACGATTTCCGCCACATCGACCGGCTCCCGGCGAGGCCGCAGCGCTCCGGCCTCCAGCCGCGTCATGTCCAGCAGGTTGGCGACGAACCGGTTCAGCCGTTCGGCCTCGTCGCGAATGGTCGCCAGAAGGTCGTGCCGGCCCTCCGGCCCCATCGTGTCGCCGTAACTGTCCAGGCTCGACGCCGCCCCCAGGATCGCCGACAGCGGCGTACGCAGATCATGGGAGATCGAGGTCAGCAGCGCGCCCCGCAGCTTGTCGGTTTCCGCATTCAGCCGCGCCTGGTCCAGATCCCGCGCCAGCGTGATCCGCTCGACGGCCGATGCCGTCTGGTCGGCCAGCGCATCCAGCAGGCGCTGCTGCTCGGCGTCCAGGATCGGCCCGTCGCGGTCCGTATCCAGCCCGATGACCGCGACCGGCCCGCGCCCGGTCCGCATCGGAAGGAACAGCCAGCGCGTGCCCGGCAGGTTGTCCGAACCCCGGCCGGCCACCTTGTCATGCTTCCACGCCCAGGTCGCCGCCGCCAGATCCTCCTCGCCGATCCGCTGTCCGGAATTGTACGACGCCTGCACCGACAGCCGCCCGTCCACAGGCAGCAACATCACCACCTTGCGGTCCAGCACGGTGGCGATCTGATGGCTGGCGCCCCACAGCAGATCGTCCAGCGTCCCGATCCCCGCCAGCGTCCGGCTGAACAGATAGAGCGACTGGGTAATCTCGGCCCGATGCCGCGCCACCACCGCCTGATTGCGCACCCGCGCGCCCAGATTGCTGGCAATCACCGCCGTGGCGAAGAAGAAGAACAGCGCCACCACATTGTCCGGCGCCGCGATCGTCAAAGTGTAGAGCGGCGGCAGAAAGAAGAAATTGAAACACAGCATCCCCAGGACCGACGCCCACAGCGACGGCCCCAGCCCATAGGCCACCGCCGCGCCCAGGATCGCGGTCAGAAACGCCAGCGACACATTGCTGACCGCAAACCCCTGCCGCAACAGCAGCGCCACCGCCAGCGCGCAGGCCACGATCAGCGTGCTGGCCAGATACGGGCCGACACGCCGCGCCCGCGCCGGCGGCGCCCCGGCCAGATCGGGCTCGCCGGCTTCCGATCGTGGCACCACATGCACCGGAAACCCGTCCGCCCACTGGATCAGCCGCTCGGTCGTCGCCTGGCCGAACCACTGGCGCAGCCGCCCGCCCCAGCCCCTGCCGGCAGGGTGCGCCGCCACGATCTGCGTCACGTTCTGCGCGCGGGCATAGGCCAGCGCATCCAGCGCCACGTCCTGCCCAGGGATGGTCACGGTCTCCGCGCCCAGCGACTGCGCCAGATGCATCTGCGTGGCCATGCGCGTCCGCGCGCCCGGCGTCAGGTCGCGGCTGGTCTCGACATGCAGCACGATCCAGGGCGCATGCAGCCGGTCGGCCAGCCGCCGGGCATAGCGCAGCAGGCTGGCATCATGGTCCTGCAACGTCAGGCAGACCAATATCCGCTCCCCCGCCGCCCAGGGGCCGGAAATGGCATTGGCCTTCATGTGATCGACCAGTTGCGCATCCACCTGCTGCGCGGTCTGGCGCAGCGCCAGTTCGCGCAGGGCGGTCAGGTTGCCGGGCGAGAAGTAATGCAGCATCGCCCGCCGGGCCGTCTGCTCGGCATAGATCTTGCCGTCGCGCATGCGCTGCAACAGGTCGTTGGGCGTCAGATCGACCAGTTCCACCTCGTCGGCGCCGTCGATCACGCTGTCCGGCACCGTCTCGCGCACCCGCACGCGGGTAATGGCGGCCACCACGTCGTTCAGGCTTTCCAGATGCTGGATGTTGACCGTCGTCAGCACGTCGATCCCGGCGGCCAGCAGTTCCTCGACATCCATCCAGCGTTTGGGGTGGCGCGAACCGGGGGCGTTGGTATGCGCCAGTTCGTCCACCAGCACCACGCGCGGATGCCGGGCCAGGATCGCATCCAGGTCCATCTCCCACACCGTCCGCCCACGATAGGCGATCGCCCGAGCCGGTACCACCTCCAGGCCGTCCAGCAGCGCGGCCGTCTCCGCCCGCCCGTGCGTCTCCACCACCCCTGCAACGAGGTCCACCCCGTCGCGCAGCAACTGGCGGCCCGTCGTCAGCATCTCGAACGTCTTGCCAACACCCGGCGCCGCGCCGAGAAATATCTTCAGCCGCCCCCTGGCACGCGCCGCGTCCTCCTTTTCCGTACGGCGCAGCAAAGCATCGGGGTCGGGGCGATCGGGGCGCGTGTCCATCGTTCAACTCAATGCAACGTATCGAGGGCCAGGTTCAGTTCCAGCACGTTCACGCGCGGCTCGCCCAGCCAGCCCATCAACGGGCGTTCGACCATGCGGTCCACCAGCGCGCGCACCGTCTCCTCGCGCAGGTGCCGCGCCCGCGCCACCCGCGCGACCTGAAACAGCGCGCCCTGCGGCGAGATATCGGGATCGAGCCCGCTGCCCGAACTCGTCACCAGATCCATCGGCACCGGCAATCCCGCCAGCACCGCTTCCGGATTGTCGGCTTTCAGCCGCGAAACCGCCGCCGCAACCCGCTCCACCAGCGCCCGCGATGTCGGCCCGGCATTGGACGCCATCGAAGCCGCCGCATTATAGGGCTGCGCCACCGTCTTGGAGGGATCGGCCGGGTCCGGCCCCACGGTCACCGAGGGACGGCCGTGGAAATAGCGCGCATCGGCAAAATTCTGGCCGATCAGCGTGGACCCCACCAGCCTGTCCCCTTTCATCACCAGACTGCCGCCCGCCTGACGCGGCAGCACATATCCGGCCACTCCCGTCATCGCCAGCGGATACAATATGCCCGTCACAACCGACAGGAACAGAAAAACCACCAGCGCGGGCCGTATGGTGCGCACGATCGTCATGATGGACCTCCTCAGGCCAGGCCGATGCTCGTCACGAGCATGTCGATCAGTTTGATACCGGCGAACGGAACCAGCAGCCCGCCCACCCCATAGATCAGCAGGTTGCGCCGCAGCAGCACCGCCGCCCCCACCGGGCGATAACGCACGCCCTTCAACGCCAGCGGGATCAGCACAATGATGATCAGCGCATTGAAGATCACGGCCGACAGCACGGCACTCTCCGGCGTGGCCAGATGCATGACGTTCAGCGTCCCCAACTGCGGATAGAAGCCGACGAACATCGCGGGAATGATCGCGAAATACTTGGCGACGTCATTGGCGATCGAAAACGTCGTCAGCGCGCCGCGCGTCATCAGCAACTGCTTGCCGATCCCCACGATCTCGATCAGCTTGGTCGGATCGCTGTCCAGATCGACCATGTTGCCCGCCTCGCGCGCCGCGACCGTGCCGGTATTCATCGCCACGCCCACATCGGCCTGCGCCAGGGCGGGTGCGTCGTTGGTCCCGTCGCCGCACATGGCGACCAGCTTGCCCTGGGCCTGTTCCCGGCGGATCAGGTCCAGCTTCGCCTCGGGGGTCGCCTGGGCCAGAAAATCGTCCACCCCGCTTTCCGCCGCGATCGCCGCCGCCGTCAGCGGATTGTCGCCGGTGATCATGACGGTGCGGATGCCCATGCGGCGCAGTTCGGCGAAGCGCTCGCGGATGCCACCCTTCACCACGTCCTTCAGATGCACCACGCCCAGCAGGCGCCCGTCATCGGCCACCGCCAGCGGCGTGCCGCCCTGGCGGGCGATATCGTCGGCAATCGTCCGCACTTCGGCCGCGCCCGCGGCCTCGTCGCCCACCGCGGCCAGCACGCTGTCCACCGCCCCCTTGCGGATACGGCGCGGGCCGATATCGACCCCGCTCATGCGCGTCTGGGCGGTAAAGGGCACGAAAACGGCACCCAGCGCATGCATCTCCCGCCCGCGTATCGCGAACTGCTCCTTGGCCAGCACGACGATCGAGCGCCCTTCCGGCGTCTCATCGGCCAGCGAGGCCAGTTGCGCCGCATCGGCCAACTGCTGCTCGGTCACCCCCGACACCGGGACAAAGCGCGCGGCCTGCCGGTCGCCGATCGTGATGGTCCCGGTCTTGTCCAGCAGCAGCGTATCGACATCCCCCGCCGCTTCCACCGCCCGGCCCGACATGGCCAGCACGTTGAAACGAATCAGCCGGTCCATGCCCGCAATGCCGATCGCCGACAGCAGCGCGCCAATCGTGGTCGGGATCAGCGTCACGAACAGCGCGACCAGGATCAACACGCCGATATGCCCGCCCGCATACTGCACGAAGCTGGGAATGGTCGCGACGGCGAAGATGAAGATCAGCGTCATGCCCGCCAGCAGGATCGTCAGTGCGATCTCGTTGGGCGTCTTCTGCCGCTGCGCGCCCTCGACCAGCGCGATCATGCGATCGAGAAAGGTCGAACCCTGGGCAGCGGTGATGCGGACGATGATCCAGTCCGACAGCACGCGCGTGCCACCGGTCACCGCCGACCGGTCGCCGCCGCTCTCGCGGATCACCGGTGCCGATTCCCCGGTGATGGCCGATTCATCGACCGACGCGATGCCGTCGATCACCTCGCCGTCGCTGGGAATATGGTCCCCGGCCTCGACCAGCACCACATCGCCCACCGCCAGTTCGGGTGCGGGGATCGGTTGGTAGAGCCCGGTGCGGGCATAGCCCCCCGCGTCGTCGGGCAGCAGCCGCTTGCCCAGCGTCTCGGTGCGGGTCCGCCGCAGACTGTCGGCCTGCGCCTTGCCTCGCCCCTCGGCCACCGCCTCGGCAAAATTCGCGAACAGCAATGTAAACCACAGCCAGAGATTGATCTGGATGGCGAAGCCCGCGTGCGCCCGGCCGGTCGCCAGGTCATGCACCAGCAGCACCGTGGTCAGGACCGTTACGATTTCGACCACGAACATCACCGGGTTGCGCCACATGATGCGCGGATCGAGCTTGCGAAAACTTTCGGCGATCGCGGGCAGAAGCAGATCCGCCCGCAGCAGGCCGCCCGTCGTCGCAGAACGGGAAGAATGACGTGTCATGGAGGATGCGCCTCTCAGAACAGGGTGCCGCGCAGCATCGTCAGATGCTCGACGATGGGGCCGAGCGCGAGCGCGGGCAGGAAGGTCAGGCCGCCGACGATCACGATCACGCCGCTGACCAGGGCGATGAACAGGCCGTTGTCGGTCGGGAACGTGCCGGACGTGGCCGGTGCCACCTTCTTCGCCGCCATCGCCCCGGCAATGGCCAGCACGGGGATGATGATGAAGAAGCGCCCCACCACCATCCCGATCCCCAGCGTCAGGTTCCAGAACGGGTTGGCGGTCAGCCCGCCGAAGGCGCTGCCGTTATTGGCCGCCGCCGAACTGTAGGCATACAGCGCCTCGGTAAAGCCATGCGGCCCGCTGGCCGACAGCGCCGACAGTCCGGGTTCCGTCACGACCGCGATCGCGGTAAAGCCCAGCATGACCAGCGGCAGGCACAGCACCGCCAGCATCGTCATCTTGACTTCGCGCGCCTCGATCTTCTTGCCCAGATATTCCGGCGTGCGCCCCACCATCAGCCCGGCCATGAACACGGCGATGATAGCAAACAGCAGGAACCCGTACAGGCCGGAGCCGACGCCGCCGATGATGACTTCGCCCAGCATCATGTTGACCAGCGGCACCATGCCGCCCAGCGGCAGGAAGCTCTCATGCATCGCATTCACCGCGCCGCACGAGGCATCGGTGGTCACCGTCGCGAACAGCGCCGAGGCGGCGATACCGAAGCGCGTTTCCTTGCCTTCCATGTTGCCCAGCGCCGGGTCCACGCCCAGCGCCGCGATGGCCGGGTTGGCATGCGCCTCCGCCCAATAGGTCACGCCCACGCCGATCAGGAACAGCAGCGCCATGGCCGAGAAGATGGCCCACCCCTCGCGCTCGCGCCCGACCATACGGCCGAACAGGTTGGTCAGCGCGGCGCCAAGCGCGAAAATGCACAGCATCTGCACGAAATTGCTCAATGCGGTGGGGTTTTCAAACGGATGGGCCGAGTTGGTGTTGAAGAACCCGCCGCCATTGGTGCCGAGCATCTTGATGGCTTCCTGTGTCGCCACCGGCCCCAGCGCGATCGTCTGGCGCGCGCCTTCCAGCGTCGTCACCTCCACCGATCCATGCAGGGTCTGCGGCACCCCCTGCCAGACGAAAAGCAGGGCCACGACAACCGAAATCGGCAGCAGCACATACAGGGTCACCCGCACCAGATCGGTCCAGACATTGCCGATCGTGCCCGCACCCCGCCGTGCGAAGCCGCGAATGACGGCCGCCGCCACCGCGATCCCGACGGCGGCGGACACGAAATTCTGCACCGCCAGCGCCAGCATCTGGCTGAGATGACTCATCGTCGTCTCGCCGCCATAGCTCTGCCAGTTGGTATTGGTCACGAAGCTGATCGACGTGTTGTAGGCCAGGTCGGGCGCCACCGGCCCCAGCCCCGCCGGATTAAGCGGCAGCAGCACCTGAAAGCGCAGCAACGCATACACAACGACGAACGACACGGCCGAAAACAGCACCACCCCCGTGGCATACTGCATCCAGGACTGCTCCTCCTCCCACCGTATCCCGGCAATCCGATAGAGCCCGCGTTCCAGCGGGCCGAAGATCCGTCCCAGAAAATGGGTCTGTCCCTCCAGCACGCGCTGAAGGTACCCACCCAGCGGCCGCGTCATCGCCACGACGCATAGGAAGAAGGCCGCAATGGTGATCCATCCGGAAAGCGACATGGCGTCAGAACCTTTCAGGATGCAGCAGCACGGCGGCGACATAGGCCAGAAGGCCGATCGTCACCCCGCCCGCAAGGACAAGTTCGAATGTCATGGTGCTCAGATCCGCGCACAGAAGGCCACGTAGCCCATGCAGACGACAAATCCGCCGAGCCCGATGCCGAGGTAAAGACAGTCCAGCATGTGAATGCTCCCTTTCACGCACCGGTAGTATCCCGCCGAACCCCATAGGGATGACAGAGGAGCCACCCGCCATTTCCATAGGAAAGTCATAGGAATTCCGCACTAAGCGGCGCCGGCGCGCCGGCGCGCCCTTGTCGGCCGCCATCACCTGCGCCTAGCTGGCCTTCGTAACCGCCGCCACGCATCCCGTTACGGCTAGTCCCGACATATCTTGCGGAACACACATGAAAAACGAAACCAGAGACCAGGCCGGCGCGTCATCCCGACCGCCCTCCCGCTCTGCCGCCGCACGCTGGTTCGGCCGCATGGCCGTCATGGCGGCCATCGGCCTGCCCGGGGCCGCCCTGGTCGATACTGCCCTGGCCGATGCTGCCCTGGCCGACGACGCCGCCGACTGGCTGCACGGCGTCACCGTCGCCGGCCAGGTCGAGGGCGGCATCAACGCCAACCCCGCGCGCCCCGCCAACGGCGTCAATTTCGGCCAGTTCTTCGGCGACCGGGCCAACCAGGCGCAGCTCGACCAGCTCACGCTCACCGTCTCGCGCGCCGTCGATCCCACCGTCCAGCAGATGCAGGTGGGTTTCCTCGTGCGCGGGCTCTACGGTGCCGACGGCCGCTACTTCAACATCGCGGGCGTGACCGACCGCGCCATCACCAGCCGCTATCAGTTCATCATCCCGCAGGCGCATCTCGACGTGCACCTGCCGCTGATGCGCCACGGGCTCGACATGCAGGTCGGCATCCTCTCGTCCCCCATGGGGGTGGAATCGCTCGATCCCGCCCTGCGCCCGTTCTATACGCTGTCCTACACGACCGAATATTCCACGCCGTTTGAACATGTCGGCGCCATGGTCCAGTGGCATCTCACCAGCCATCTCGATGCGCTGTTCGGCATCGACACCGGCAATCAGGTCTCGTTCGGCAAGGGTGACAACAACAACGCTCCGGCGGGTTATTTCGGCCTCGCGGCAACCGGTCTGGCCGGCGGCCGGCTCTCCGTCACCTATCTGGGGCGCGTCGGGCCGGAAGATTCAGTGCGTGCCCTGGGCAATCGCGCCAATTCCGCGCAACGATTCTGGAACGACCTCAGCGGAACCCTCAAATTCACCGACCGCTTCTCCGCGACCGCCGAACTCAACCTGCTGCACGACGAAGGACTGCACGCCAACACCTACAGCGCCGTCTTCTATCTCAGCTATCAGGTCAGTTCCTCGCTCACGCTCAATGCGCGCGGCGAGATTTATCGCGACGATACCGGGCTGCTCGTCACATCCTTCATCGCCGACGATGCCTATATGCGCTCCACGCTCGGCCAGCCCACCCGCACCCAGTCGGCACCCGCCACCACCTACGGAGCCCTGACGCTGGGCGCCACCTGGCACCCCACACTCGGCCACGCCGTCAAGCTGTTCGAGCTCCGGCCCGAAATCCGCTTCGACCGGTCGCTGAACGGCACGCATCCATTCAACGACCTGCGCAATACCGGCCAATTCACCGTCGGCATCGACGCTGTGCTGGGTTTCTGAAATCCGCGCGGCAAACCCGGCGGGTCGAATGAGCATCCCGCCCGAAATCTCCTTCCCCTCCACAGCGATCCAGCGTTGCTCCCCCATGGCGCTGGTGGATGCCGAGGCGCAGACGCGCCTGTCGTCCGCGCGGATCGATCTGGTCGATCGGCAGATTGATCTGTTCCTGGCGCTCGGCGGCGGTTGGGAGTGATGGTGGCCTGCCTGAACTCCATGCGCGGGCGCTTGCCGGGCGGCGGGGCGATGCACGAGGCTGTATGGACATGGCTGCCGAGATATAAAATGGAACCAATGCGTTTCTGTTGTTTCTGTTTTATCTCAATTCGGTTGCGCATAACGTGGCTTCACCGTTGACAGACGGAAACCTCGGATTTTCCATCTCCCCTGATTTTGCCACAGGATTGCCTGACATGATTACGCCCGCTACCCGCGATGTCGCCCTGCTTGCCGCCCGTATCGCCCTTTCGGCCCTCTTTCTCGTCATGGGGTGGGGCAAGCTGTCGGATTATTCCGGCGCCGTCGCCTACATGGCGCAGACCGGCGCGCCCCTGCCTGCCCTGTCGGCGTTGATCGCGACGGGGGTGGAACTGGGCATCGGGGTGGCGCTGGTGCTGGGGGTGTTCGTCGAACCGCTGGCGTTGCTGCTGGCCGCCTACACCGTCGTGACCGGCTTTATCGGCCATCATTTCTGGACCATGGAGGGGATGCTCCGGTACGACATGATGATCCATTTCTACAAGAATATCGGCATTGCCGGCGGGCTGATCGCGCTGGCCGTGGCCGGGCCGGGACGGTTTGCCCTGCGGCTGGGCCGGGCCGCCAGGGTGCCGGCCCTCTGACAACGCCTCCACTCCCCTCCCCCGTGTGGCCGCGAACGCGGCCCGGACAAGGAACAGGACCATGACACGCTTTACGACTTCCGATGGTGTCGGCCTCTATTACAAGGACTGGGGCACGGGCCGGCCCGTGCTGTTCAGCCATGGCTGGCCGCTGAGTGCCGACATGTGGGACAGCCAGATGCTGCATCTGGCGGAAAACGGCTTTCGCGCCATCGCCTTCGACCGGCGGGGGTTCGGGCGCTCCGACCAGCCCTGGCAGGGATATGATTACGACCGGCTGGCCGACGACATTGCCGAACTGATCGGGCATCTGGACCTGCGGGACGTGGTGCTGGTCGGGTTTTCGATGGGCGGCGGCGACGTGACCCGCTACATCGCCCGCCATGGCAGCGAACGGGTGGGCAAGCTGGCGCTGCTGGGCGCCGTCACCCCGCAATTCATGAAAACCGCGGGCCATCCGGTGGGGCCGGAGAAGAGCCTCTTCGACGGGATCCGCGCCGGGTTGCGGGCGGACCGCGCGCAGTTTCTCAAGGATTTCTCACCGGTTTTCTATGGTGTCAATCACGGCGCGGCGGTTTCGGACGGCGTGCTGGAGCAGACCTTGCAGATCGCGCTTCAGGCGTCGCTCAAGGCGACCCTTGATTGCGTCACCAGCTTTTCCGAAACGGATTTCCATCCGGACATGGCGACGATCGACGTGCCCACGCTGGTCATCCACGGCGATGACGACCAGGTGGTGCCGCTGGACGCCACCGGGGCGCTGGCGGCGAAGATGATCGCGAACGCGACGCTGACGATTTACGACGGCGCGCCGCATGGGTTTGTGGTGACGCATGATACGCGGCTGAAGGCGGACCTTCTGGCGTTTGTGTCGTAGGTTTCTTCACTTTCTGACGCGAGAGAAGAAAAAAAGCCTTTATTGCGCAGCGTATGTGCGCGATGGCGAGGGTGGGACCGGCATTCCGCCGGTCCTGTTGGAAGTTCGGCCGATCGTAATGAAGACCGGAAGAGAACGGATCGGTTCTGCAAAGGGCGTTACCCTCTGGCTAGCGCCTCTGCCGGGGATGCCCGACGCATCCGCCTTTGGGAGATCAGCGTTCTTTCCGAGGGTTTCCAAACCATCTCAGGGCGGCTTGAAACGCCCCTTCGTCATCGGCGGCATGGTCGCTGGCCCAGGCGATATAACCGTCGGGCCTGACCAGTACCGCGTGCAGCCCCAGGCGCTCTTCTGCATCGCTCGCGACATAATCGACCCGTCCGGCCCAGCGATCCGCAAAGGCGCGAAGCGATGGTTGCGCGACGAAATCCAGCAGCAGGCCGCGCCCGGTGCGGAGATGGTCGTTCAGCCGTGTTCCGTCGGCCAGGGCGAAGTCTGGTGCGCTGTGGCCGACCAGCGGGTGCGTGCCGCCGCAATCATAGCGGAGCCCGATGCCCGATACGCGCTCGGCGAAATAGGTAGCGGCATCGCGTGTTTCGATCAGATCGCGGATGATGGCTTCGAGCGCGCGTGTCGCGCGGCTCGGGCGCATGAGTGCGACCTGTGCCCGTGACCAGTCGAGGACCCGCGCACCGACAGGGTGCCGCTCGTCAGCATAGCTGTCGAGCAGGTGGGCTGGCGCGTGGCCGCGGATTGTCGCGGCAAGTTTCCAGCCGAGATTCATCGCGTCGCCAAGCCCGAGATTGAGGCCCTGCCCGCCCAGCGGCGAATGGATATGGGCGGCGTCGCCCGCCAGCAGGACGCGCCCCCGACGGTAGTCGGTCGCCTGGCAGGCGCGGTCGGTCCATGTGGTGGCGCGTTTCAGTGCCGTGACCACGAGATCGGTGCCGGAGACCTTGCGCAGGACCGCCTGGATATGGTCGCGGGTGATCGGCTGCGTCCGGTGGCATGCGCCGGCATCGAAATCGGCCATCGTGACCAGGCCGGGCGGGGCGTAGGTGTACAGGCCCGTGGGGGTGGCGTGGCGGCCGGGTTTGAGGCTGGCCGGATCGGCCAATGCGATTTCGGCGGAATAGCCGGTCAATTCGGGCTCCGTTCCGCTGAAGGCGATCCCGGCCGCCTTGCGCACCCTGCTGCGGCCACCGTCGCAGCCGACCAGCCAGAGACCTTCGAACGTGCTGCCATTGGCGCGCACGCTGACTTTCGTCTCGGACTGTGAAAGATCCTCGACTTTACAGCCACGCCTGATCTCGGCGCCCATGACGAGCGCACGATCGGCCAGCACGGTTTCGATGCCCGCCATATCGGCCGCCATGCCGCCGATGGGGCCGGGCAGCCGATAGGGCCATGTCGCGCTGTCGATCTGATCCTGAAAGAACGGGATGCCGGCGAAGTGACCGGCAGAGCGGCGGCCTGGTCGCATCCAGTGCGCCGTGGCCGTGCCGTCGCGATCGACGGCACGGCTTTTGAGTGGGTCGAGCAGATCGCGGCGATCGCATGTTTCCATGGTCGCGACCGAAAGGCCGCGCAGTCCGAACGGCAGGTCCTTCAGGGGAGATGCCGGGCTCCGTGCCTGCTCCAGCATCAGGACCGAACAGCCTGCGAGGCACAGTTCGCCAGCGAGAAACAGCCCGACCGGGCCGGCGCCCACGATGATCACATCATGACATTTCGGAAACTCTACAGGCATGAACGGCTCCACTGTCGATGTTCGACCGGAGCGTTCCTGGCATCTGCCCCCGCGCCGGACGAACGACTGGATGCCCGGAGAGCATCCGTTGTTCGTCGCGGGGGTCTTGTGCGCGAGGCCAAAGACCAGAGCTTTCGTTACCGAAAGGACCTGGGCTTACCAGACCAGATCTGCCTTTTCCGACACGCCATGCGTAGCAACGTGGCGGCCTGCCGGCAAGGCCGCGTTATTCGGCCTGCGGTGACAGCCGCCCGGTGCGGGACAGCAGGACCAGCACGACGCCCAGCAGGCAGATCCCCAGGCCGGCGGCGGAGACCATCGGGTAGCCGAACCCGAAGGACAGGACCGCGCCGCCCAGCGCGGCACCCAGCGCGTTGCCCAGGTTGAACGCGCCGATATTGACCGACGAGGCCAGGCCCGGCGCGTCGTGCGCGGCCTGCATGGTGCGCATCTGCAACGCCGGCATCAGCGAGAAGCTGGCGGCGCCCCAGAGCAGGACGCCGGCCAATGCCCCGGCCGGCGTCTGCGCCGCGAAGGGGAAGGCCAGCATGATCAGGCCCAGGATGGGAAAGAACACCAGCAGCGTACCGGCCAGCGAGCGGTCCGCCGCGCGGCCGCCGATGGCGTTGCCGATGCTGAAGCCGACGCCGATCAGCATCAGCGCCGCCGTCGTCAGGGCCGGGCCGGCCTTGGTGATGTGCTCGAGCATCGGGACGATATAGGTGTAGAGTTCGAACATCGCGCCGGCGCCGATGACCGTGACGCCCAGTGCCATCAGCACGTTGGGGCGCAGGATGGCCTTGAGTTCGGCCGCCGCGTCGGGCCTTGGGCCGGCCTCGGCCAATGGCAGGGCGACCGACAGGGCCGCCGCCGCGACCACGCCCAGCACCGAGATGACGGCGAACGCGCTGCGCCAGCCCAGCGTATCGCCCAGCCAGGTGGCGGCCGGCACGCCGAAGATGTTGGCGACGGTCAGGCCCATGAACATGCTGGCCAGCGCGCTGGCCCGGCGGTTGGGCGCGACCAGGCTGGCGGCCTCGACCGCGCCCAGGCCGAAGAAGGCGCCATGGGCCATGCTGGTGAGCACCCGTGAGAGCAGCAACTGCGTGTAGTCGGCGCTGGCCGCCGATGTGAGATTGCCGATGGCATACAGGACCATCAGCCCGATCAGCGCGTATTTGCGCGGATAGCGGGCCAGCAGCAGGGTGACGAAGGGGGCGCCGCCCATGACGCCGAAAGCGTAGGCGCTGATCAGGCTGCCGGCCCTGGGCACGCTGACATGGACGCCCTCGGCCAGGACGGGCAGCAGACCCATGGGCGTGAATTCGGTGACCCCGATCGCGAAGGCCCCGCAGGCCAGGGACAACAGCGCAAGACTGGACGAATGATCGGCTTTCGACAAAACGGCTTCTTTCCCTTTTTTCGGCGGGCGCATCTGGCGGCCGGGTGACGAGACCGGCGTGATGATCGGGATTTGATCGCACGGTTCGGAGTGTGCGGCATCGTCGACGGACATAGTGTCGGGGTCAATCACAATTGACGGGAGGCGGAAATGGACGGATCGGACGCGGACAGGAACGCCACCGAACGGGACCCGCGCTGGCGCGGGATCGTGCATCGGGATCGGCGGGCCGATGGGTGGTTCTGGTATTCCGTGACCACCACGGGGGTCTATTGCCGGCCCTCCTGCCCCTCGCGCATGGCCCGGCCGGGCAATGTGCGGATTCATGACACCATCGCGGACGCACGGGCGACCGGCGCGCGGCCCTGCCTGCGCTGCGACCCCGATGCGGCGGCGGGCGCGGACGGGCGGAATGCGCGCGTCGTGCGGGCGTGCCGCCTGATCGAAGCCGGCGACGGGCGTCCGACCCTTGCCGCCCTGGCGCGCGCGGTCGGGTGGAGCCCCGGCCATTTCCAGCGTGTGTTCACCCGCGCCACCGGGCTTTCGCCGCGTCGATATGCCGATGCCTGCCGGAGCGGGCGCCTGCGCGCGGCCCTGCCCGCCGCGCCGCGTGTGACGGATGCGATCTATGCCGCCGGATATGGGTCCAGCAGCCGCTTTTATGAAAAATCCGCCGGGATGCTGGGCATGACGCCGACCGCGCTGCGCCGGGGCGCGGTCGCCGAGCGGCTGCGCTTTGCCGTGGGGGCGTGTGCGCTGGGGGCGATCCTCGTGGCCTCCAGCGAACGGGGGATCGTGGCTATTCTGCTGGGGGATGACCCGGAATTGCTGGTGCGCGATCTTCAGGACCGCTTTCCCCGTGCCGAGCTTGTCGGGGGCGACCGGGATTACGAAGAACTGGTGGCGCGGGTGGTCGGGTTTGTGGAAGCGCCTGCCATCGGGCTGGATCTGCCACTCGATATTCGCGGCACGGCCTTTCAGCAGCGCGTGTGGGATACGCTGCGGGAGATTCCGGCCGGGAATATTGCGACCTATCGCGACATCGCGCGTCGGATCGGTGCCCCCGCTTCGGTGCGGGCGGTGGCGAATGCCTGTGGCGCCAATGCGCTGGCCGTTGCCATACCGTGCCATCGCGTGATCCGCCATGACGGCACGGTTGCGGGATATCGCTGGGGTGTCGCGCGCAAGGAGAGGCTGCTGGAACGGGAGAAACCCTGACCGGTCACGGGATGTTTCCGCGTTGGGCGGTTGCCCGCCCCATGACGGGTCAGGCGTTCAGGACCTTGCGCGGCGAGACCCCGATCCGGCGACCGCAACAGGCGTCGGCGTCGCCGGGTTTCCTCCCCGAGGGGCATCCCTTTCCGCAGGGGCGCGCCGCGGGGGAGGTCTACCAGCTATATCCTATGCTGGCCTGGGCGTTGCGGCGCTCGCCATAATAGCAATACTGGCCGGCGTAGCCGTAGGCGAAGCAGTTGGCGATATAATGCCGGTCGAAGATGTTGCGGACGCTGGCCGAGGCCTTCCATCCCCGGAGCGCGCGGGACAGGTTCGACAGATCGTAGCTGATGGACGCATCGAACAGCGCATATTGCGGGAGCCACACGCTGCCGTACGTCGCTTGTCCGCCATAGGTTTTTGCCGAATAGCGCATGCCGCCGCCGAAACCGAGACCTTTCGCCGGGCCTGACGGCATCGTGTAGAAGGCGAACAGCGAGGCATTGCCCTTGCCCGACTGGATCAGCGGCTTGCCGGTGGAATCGTCATGCACCCGCTGGACGCTGATGGCCGCCGTGAGCATGAGGTTGCGGAACGGATCGGCATGGGCCTCGAACTCGAACCCGTCCGAATGGACCAGCCCGCTTTGCAGGTTGTAGCCCGTATTGGCGACGGAGACGAGGACGTTGCTCTGCTCGATATGAAAGCCCGCCGCGGTGAGCAGGACGGACGTGCCCGGAAGCTGATATTTCAGCCCCCCTTCGAGCTGTTTTCCGACGGACGGGTTCGCCTGGCGCAACGTGGCCCCGCCGTCGTTGGAGACGCTGCCCGACTGCGGCTGGAAGGACGTGGCGTAGCTGATATAGGGCGCAAGGCCGAAATCGAAATGATAGAGGCCGGACGCGCGCCAGGTGATCTGGCTTGCATTCTGCCGCGTATCGGACTGGGACAGAAACTCGACCTGATGGGACCGGTACCAGTCGTTGCGGAGGCTGCCGGTCAGGATCAGACGGTTCCAGCGGATCTCGTCCTGGCCGTAGGCGCCGATCTGGTGGGACTCCGTGACGTAGTCCTGAGTCGGCGTCAGCGGGGGGATGACCATGTGGTAATCGGGGTGCAGGACATCCAGATCGGGCGCATCGCCGCCGGCTTCCTTGTCGTTCGCTCTCTGCTGCATGTAGTCGAACCCGAACATCAGCGTATGACGCAGCGGCCCGGTGCGGACATGCCCCTTGAACTGGCTGTCGAATGCCAGGTTGTACACATGCTCCCGCGTGCCGTATGCGGAGCGGGACAGCATGGTACCGGTGGTGCCGTCGCCGCCGTCGTCGTAATAGCCGTTGTCGTAGACGCTGCGATATTCGGTCATGATATCGTCGTAGCGTCCGCGGGTGCTGAAGCTCCAGTCGTTATTGAAACGATGGTTGAAGATATAGGTGATCGAACCCTGCCTGCGGTTGAATTTTTCCGAAGGGACGTCACCATCGTAGAAATTTCGTGGCAGGTAGCCGTAGGATGCCCGCCTGAGGGAGCCGATCAGCGGGACACCGCCATAGGAGCCGTTCTCGGGGTCGTACTGGTAATTGCCCAGCAGGGTGAGGGTGGTCGGCCCGGCGCCGCCGAACGTGAAGGACGGGCTTATGCTGAAACGTCGGCTTCCTGTCTTGCTGAGTTGGGTGTGCTGCCCGTTCACCGTTCCGTATAGCCGGTAGCGGACCAGACCGTCGTCCGTCGCGAAGCCGCCGACATCGGCATCGACGCGATAAAGATCGAACATGCCGCCGGTCGTGTTCACGCTGCCATAGGATCGCTGGTCGGTCGGCAGCTTGCTGGACAGTGCGGTGAGGCCGCCGGGGCTGGACTGGCCGTACAGCGCGGAGGCCGGGCCCTTGAGCAGTTCGACGCGATCCAGGCGGGAGGTATCGGTCTGGGCAACCGCGAAACCTGTCGGGCTGCTCTGCACTTTCAGCCCGTCGAGGAAGGTCGGCACCGTGAAGCCGCGCAGGTCGAACAGATCGTAGCGTGTGCCCTCCCCGCCGCGCGTATCGGCGGTGATGCCGGCGGCGTAGCGCACCGCCTGGTTGAGGGTGAGGACGCCACGCACATCCATTTCGTCGCGCGTGATGACGGTGACCGACTGGGCCGTCTCGCCCAGCGGCGTATTGGTCTTGGTCGCGGAAGAGGCGACGGTCGAGGCCATGTGCCCCCTGACCTCGATCTGCTCCGCCGGCAGGGCATGTGCCTTGGATTGGGTGGTGGCGGTCTGGCCGGCGGGGGGCGTTCCGACCTTATGGGGGGTGTCGGTCTTTTTCTGCTGCCCGGCGGCGGAGGCCGCGTCGGTCAGAACAAGGGAAAAAAGAACGGTGTAGACAATCCTGCTGCGCTGCATACCCGGCCCGTTTCGTGACCCGATTCTTCCGACGGAAGACGGTGATCGATGTTGATATTAAGAATAAGACTTAGTTGCGCCGATAGCCCTCTTTGGAGGCCCCATCAAGCGACGAACCTTCGGCTGGCCTGAACGCCAGTACATTCGGCCTGATCGCCGACATCGCGGTTTGCGGGACGGCGCGCATGATCGGACCGATGGCGTCGGGGGCGATCGTGTGACGGAGGGTGGGGAAGGCCGTGCGCGGTGGGCGGGGCGCCCGTTCTGTTACGGGCGCGGTGCCGGCCCCGTGCCGGGTCTCAGTGTGCCGGGCCGCAGCGTGCCGGGTCTCAGCGTGCTGGGGGCGACGCCGAAGGTTCTGTGGAACATCGTGCTGAAACTGCCGGCATTCTCATAGCCGAGATCGAACGCGACTTCCGCGATGGACTGGCCCGCCGCGATGCGCGATGCGGCTTCGATCACCCGCACCCGGCGACGCCAGGCCGCGAACCCCATCCCCATTTCCAGGTGAAACAGGCGGGTGAAGGTGCGCCGCGCCATGCCGGCCTCCCGCGCCCAATGGTCGATGTCGCGGCAGTCTCCCGGCTGGGCGGTAATGAGTTCGCACACGCGGCGCAGCCGGTGGTCCTGTGGAAAAAGCAGGCGTTCGGCGATCCGGGGGGCGCGCCCGATTTCATCGACCAGGAGCCGGGCGATGGCCGACATGCGGTCGTCCATCGTGAAATCGTATTTCATGGCAATGATCTCGTCCACCAGCCCGCGCATGAGGGTGGATACGTCGAACATCCTGGGCGGCAGGTCGGCGCCGGTCAGAGCGGGATCGACATAGACGACCTGGAACGCCAGATCGGTGCGGCAGGTCGCCTGATGGAGCGTGTTGGCGGGGAGCCACAGGCCCTGGCCGGGGCCGAGGGTGAAGCTGCCGTTACAGGTGCCGACCGTCACCGTGCCGGCCAGAAACACGGAGAGCTGGCCACGGTCATGGGTATGGAACCCGTCCACAAACCCGCCGACATAGTGATCCGCGAAACCCACGACGGGCGGCGGGTGATGCGGAAGATCAGCCGTGCGTTTCATGACGCCACGATTTCCATCCCTCTGTTCGCGCACGCGCCCCGGCGAGAGAGAATCCGCCTGCCGCGCGGGACGATATGCGAGAGGTGCGTATCACGCGGTGTGGCCGCTCTGCCAGGATGGGCCGGGGGCGTTCGGCACGCGTGGGCGCCGGCTTCTTCCATGCACGGGTTCAGGGCGGGTTGCCTGCGTCCCGCCGCGACAGGGCCAGCAGGGCGACGAGCGCGGAGGCCAGTCCGGCGGCCGCGCCGACGCCCAGCGCCCAGCGTGGACCGAAACTGTCGGCGACCCAGCCGACGATGGGGGCGCCGATCGGCGTGCCGCCGAGGGCCACGCCGACGCGCAGGGCCATGACCCGGCCGCGCATTTCGGGCGGGGTGGAAAGCTGCACCAGGCTGTTGGTCGTGTTGGTGACGGTGAGGGCCGCGACGCCGATGACGACGAGCGCGGCGGCGAAGAGCCAGTAGCCCGGCGCGAGGGCGGCCAGCGCGCAGCCGAGGCCGAAAACGAATGCGCCCGTCAGCAGGGATTCGAAACGCGGCGCCATGCGGGCGGCGCCGAAAAAGGCGCCCGCCATCGAGCCCAGCGCCATGATGGAGGACAGGATGCCGTAGCCCCGCGCCCCGACATGAAAGACGCTGACGGCCATGGTGGAGATGAAGATGGGGAAGTTGAGGCCGAATGTGCCGATCAGGAACAGCATGATCAGGATCGCCCGGAGATCGGGGCGGCCCCACGCATAGCGGAACCCCTCGGTGAAATTGCCCTTGCGGCGGTGGACGCGGGCGCTCGGGCGCAGGGCGGCGACGCGCAGCGTGGCCAGCGAGAGGAGGACGCCCACGAAGGAGACCCCGTTGATGAGGAAGGACCAGCCGGTGCCGATGGCCGCGATCACCAGCCCCGAGACGGCCGGGCCGATCAGGCGGGCGGCGTTGAACGAGGTGGAGTTGAGCGCCACCGCGTTGTGCAGGTCGCGCTCGCCCACCAGTTCGGCCACGAAGGTCTGGCGGACCGGGGCATCGAACGCGGCGACGCAGCCGAACAGGAAGGCGAAGACATAGACGTGCCAGAGCCGGACGACGCCCGCGACCGTCAGCGCGCCCAGCGCCAGGGCGAGGACGCCCATCGCCGCCTGGGTGACCATGAGCAGGCGGCGCTGGTTGAAATGGTCGGCGGCGAAGCCCGTCCAGGGCAGCAGGAGCATCTGCGGCCCGAATTGCAGGGCCATGACCAGACCGACGGCCGAGGCGTCGTGGTGCGTCAGTTCGGTCAGCACCAGCCAGTCCTGCGCCGTGTGCTGGACCCAGGTGCCGATATTGGAGACGAAGGCGCCGGCGGCCCAGATGCGGTAATTGACGATGCGCAGCGACCGGAAGACGCCCGGGAGGCGCCACATCATGTCGGCGCCGGACTGTGGCCGGCAGGGCGGTGCATTGGCGGTCTCGCGGATCGGGTCATGCGACGGGGCGGTGATGAAACATCATGGCCACATGGCGCGCGACGTCCAGCGAAAGGCGCGTGGAGCCGGGATGCGCGAGACAGGGTGCTGCGCGGGCAGCGGCGTGATCGCCAAAAAAAACGGGGGATACCCGGCCGCATGGGCCGGATATCCCCCGTTTGATGTCCGCGCCGGCCGGGCGCTGTGTGCGCCCTGGCCGGATGGAGCAATCAGCGCTTGCTGAACTGGAAGGAACGGCGGGCCTTGGCGCGGCCGTACTTCTTGCGCTCGACAACGCGCGAGTCGCGGGTCAGGAAGCCGGCGGCCTTCAGGATGCCGCGCAGCGTGGGCTCGTAATGCGTCAGCGCGCGGCTGATGCCGTGACGGACCGCGCCGGCCTGGCCGGACAGACCGCCGCCCGTGACCGTGCAGTAGACATCGAACTGGTTGTAGCGGTCGGCCACCAGGAACGGCTGGGTGATCAGCATCCGCAGCACCGGACGGGCGAAGTAGGTGCCCACCGGACGGCCGTTGACCGTGATGTCGCCCTTGCCCGGCTTGATCCAGACGCGGGCAACCGCGTCCTTGCGGCGGCCGGTGGCGTAGGAACGGCCCTGCGCGTCGCGCTTGGCTTCGTAGACCGGGGCATCCTGCGTGGAGACGACCTGGCCGGTTGCGACGGCATCCTTCAGGTCGGCCAGCGTGCCTGTACGCTCTTGGGTTTCAGACATTCTATCAGGCCCCGACCTTCTGGGTGTTGATGGTGTTCTTGCGGTTCAGCGCCGCGACATCGAGCGTCGTGGGCTGCTGGCCGGCGTGCGGATGCTCGGTACCCGCATAGACATACAGGTGCTTCATCTGCGCGCGCTGAAGCGGGCCGCGGGTGATCATGCGCTCGACCGCCTTCTTGACCACATGGCCGGGGTTCTTGCCCTCCAGCCGCTGGGTGATCGTGCGCTGCTTGATGCCGCCCGGATAGCCCGTGTGGTAATGGAACAGCTTCTGGCCGACCTTGTTGCCGGTGAGGCTGATCTTCTCGGCGTTGATCACGACGATGTTGTCGCCGCAATCGACATGCGGAGTGAACTGCGGCTTGTGCTTGCCGCGCAGGCGCTGCGCGATGATGGCGGCGAGACGTCCCAGAACGAGGCCTTCGGCGTCGATCAGGATCCAGTCTCGCGTCACCTCTGCGGGCTTCAGCGAGAGGGTGGTCTTCATCTGTTTGTGTTCCGTCTGATGGATAGGGAGCGGTAACGGGTGGCGCGTTATCCGCGCACGCGGCCACTCCGTCAAGACAAAAACGGGTTTTGCGCCGATTTTTCGGGCAACTAGCGATGCGGTATCCCCATACCACATCCTGGGCTCCATCGGGAGATTGCCCATCCGCATGGGAATGTTATAGCTGTCATACCGGCCATAGACGGGTGCCCCATACGTGAAAAAACTGACTTCCGCCCTTGTTCTGCTACTGATCATCGTGATCGTGGGAGGGCTGGGCCTGCGGCATCTCGCCCAGAGCCGAATGGAATCCGCCATTGCCGACCTGCGGGCGGCGATCGGCTCCGGCGCCAGCTTTACCTATGCCACCGCCTCGCCGCGCATTCTCGCCCGTGGCGCGCGGCTGACGGCGGTGACGTATCGCAACCCCGGACTGACGCTGACGGCCTCCGAGGCCATCGTGGGCCGCGTGACCGGAAACGCGGTCGATGGCCAGCATATCGGCGCGCTGACGCTGCGCAACGTCCAGATCATGGAGCCGGGGGCCACGGCCTCGATCGCGTCGCTGGTGCTGAAGGGGCTGGTGCTGCCCAATAGCGGGCCGGACCTGTTCCGTACCCCTACCCCGCCGCGCCTGGACTCGATGGTGCTGGATTCGGCGCAGGTGAAGGACCTGCATGTGGCGGTGCCGGGCGGGCAGACCGACCTGACGATCGCCAATGCCACCCTCCGCGATTACGGGCTGGGCCGGACCTCGCACCTGGATATCGAGACGCTTGCCGTGCAGATCCGCCTCGCGCCGTCGCGCCGCATCGGCATCGGCCACCTGCGCATCGACGGGCCGGATTTTGCCGGCCAGCTCGCCAGCCTGCTGCAATCGGGGCACCTGATCCATACGGTCGGCCGCCGCCGGTTCGACATCTCGGCCCTGACCATCGACACCGCCAGCCCGCTGCTGCGCGTGGGGCATCTGGAAGCCGAGCAGGAAGCCACCACCAGCCAGGACGAGCTTGAGACCACCATCACCGACCTGACCGCCTGGCCCAGCCCGCCGCAGGACCAGTCGCTGCTGCGGATGATCGGCTACGACCATTTCGCCGGCCGCATCCATGCCGTCAGCACCCTCCAGCGCCAGAGCGGGACCATGACCCTGCATCCGCTGGATATCGACGCCCCGGACATGGGCCATATGACCATCCTGGCCGATCTGGACCAGATTCCGGTCGATGACCTGGCCAACCTGCCCGAGACCGCGCGCATCGTCTCCGCCACCATCGACTGGCAGGACCATTCGCTGGCCGACCATGTGCTGGACGGGCTGGCCCGCGCCCGGCAGGTGGCGCCCGATGCCTACCGCCAGCAGATCCAGACCGCGCTGGCGGAGACGCCCGACCCGTCGATGCAGGCGCTGGGCCATTTCCTGGCCCGGCCGGACCAGCGGCTGCGCGTGATGCTGCGGCCGCCCCGGCCGATCAGCGTGCTGATGCTGGGCGTGGCGCTGTCGATGGCCGGCGACCCCGCCACGGCGGGCATGCTGGGCCTGTCGATCAGCCTCCCGTGACGCTTCCCCCGCCCCCTGGCGGGCCTGTGCATGTGATCGGTGCCTCCGGCCGGTCGGGGGTGGCCCTGTGCCGGGCGCTGCTGGAGCAGGGGACGCCCTTTGTCCCCGTGGTGCGCGATGCCGCCCGCTGGCGGGCGACCGGCCTGCCGGGCGAACCCGCGATCGCGGACCTGACGGGGCCGGCGGACGGGTTGCGCCGGGCGCTGGCGGGCGCGGCACGGGTGGCCAGCACCGCGCATGCGCGGCATGTGCCCGCCCTGCTGGCGGCGATGCCCGCCGGGGCCGCGCTGGTGTGTCTGGGCAGCACCCGCAAATTCACCCGCTGGCCCGACGTGCACGGCAACGGCGTGCTGGCCGGCGAGGCGGCGCTGATGGCGTCGGGCCGCGACGGGGTTATTTTGCACCCCACCATGATCTATGGCGCGCAGGGCGAGAACAATGTGCGCCGGCTGGCGGCGCTGCTGCGCCGGTTGCCGGTGACGCCGCTGCCCGGCGGCGGGCACGCGCTGGTGCAGCCGATCCATCAGGACGACGTGACGCGCAGCATGCTGGCGGCGCTGGGCCGGGCATGGGACGGGCCGCATGCGCTGGTGATCGCGGGGGGGACCGCGCTCTCCTACCGGGATTTCGCCGCCATGGTGGCGCGGCATGCGGGCCTGCGGCCGCGCCCCGTGCTGCCGGTGCCGGCGGCGGCGATGATGGCGGCCGCGTGGGCGACCCGCGTGCTGCCGGGCCTGCCGCCGGTGGGGACCGCCGAAATCCGGCGTCTGCTGGAAGACAAGGCGTTCGACACGGGGCCGATGGCACGGGATCTGGGCGTGGTGCCGATCGGCCTGGAGGACGGGCTGGGGCGGCTGTTCGGGCGCTGACCGTCGGCGGAGCCCGCCCTACAGGGCCTTGCGCAAGGTCAGCGTGATCGTGCGGCCCAGCGGGTCCATGAAGGCGGGCGCGTAGCCTGCCGGGGTCGCGCCCGTGCCGTTGCGCACGCGCATGCGGGTGTTGAACAGGTTCACCATCGCCAGCGAAAGGCGCAGATTGTGCGCCCATGGTGCGCGGCTGCCCCTGGGGGTGCGGCCGAGATCGACGAACATCGTTGCGTCCAGCGTTTTCAGGTCCCCGAAGAACAGGCTGCTGGCGGCGCTGGAGGCGAGGGCCGATGTGCCGGATTGCCATTTCCCCACCAGACGGACGCCGAAGCCCTGGTCGTAGAGGCCCGCCTGGATCGTGGCCTCGTGGCGCGGCTGCCCGCCCGCAGCGCCGATCGTGCCGCCGTTGAGGAGGTCGAGCGCGGGCAGGCCGGGCCGGAGCAGGATATCGTCCTTCAGGCGCCAGACCTGGGTTGCGATCAGATAGATCCGGCCGCCGTCGGTCTTTCCATCGGTCTTGCCGTTGGTCTTTGCGCCCTTCCGGCTTTTCGTGCCCGATGGAAACGGGCGCGAATAGACGAAGGTGGCGTTCCATTCGTTGCGCGTCTCGCGCGCTATGTTGACCGGCCGCAGGTCGACGATTTCCAGCACCCCGGCCTGATCGCGGCGATACAGGTCGGGGAAGGCATTTTCGATGGCGGCGGTCGCGGTGGGCAGGGACTGGACGCCGTTGTCGGTGCGGGCGCGGACATAGTTTACGTGCAGGCGCGCGTCGCTCAGGAAGGGCGGGTTGACGATGGCGCCGAGGCTGAGTTCCCGACGCCGCGTCGCCGCCAGATCCGGATTGCCGCCGGTGAGCGTCGTGACCTGGACGGACTGGCCCCGGACGTAATCGTAGGTCGTGACGTTGGGCGTCTGGATGGTGGGCGAGACGCGCTGCGCGGCCGTGGGGGCGTCGCGCCGCGTGGTGTAGGAGAACGGAAACTGCACCCAGTCGACGGGCGACCATGTCAGGCCGCCGCCGACCGCGCCCAGCGTGCCGAAATGCGAGACGCGGCTGACCGAGCCGTTGACGTTGGCGCCCAGCTTGCCCGCGGCCGGAAGAAAATCCTCGCCGAATATCGGAATGTTGCCATTGAGGTGGAGATTGCCGACATCGCGCCGGATGTCGCCGCGTTCGGTCCTGCCGCCGATATGCGACGTGGCGTTCTGGGCGGCGAGGGTGCCTGTCAGGCCGACACTGACGAAGAGATCGCCCGCCGGAAGGTGGGTCACCGTGCCGGACAGCAGGACGCTGAGCCTGCCCGTACTGCTGACCGACCGGCCGCTATTGCGTGTGCGTACTCCCAGATAGCGGCCCGGAAAGCGGACATAGGGGTCGAGCCCGTCATCGCCCGCGTCGAGCAGGCCCTGCACCGTAGAAAGATCGAGGCCGGTTTCGGTGCGGGTGACGGTCACGCCGTGATCGTAGCTGGCGTTGGCGTTCCATTTCCATGTGCCGAACCGGCCGTTGGCATTCAGCCCCGCATGGCCGGAATCGGTGCGGGCGCGCTGATGCAGGGGCGAGACCTCGGTGAAGTCCCGGTACAGCCGGGTGTCGGTTGCGAACGGCGAGAACGGATTGTCGGCGGGCAGGTCGAGAATGCCGCGCGCCGGGCCTTGCAGGCTCTCCTGATCCTGATGGGTGTAGGTCAGGTTCAGCGCGACGGAGACCTCGTCGAACAGGCGGTCGGCCAGAACGCCGTTGAGCGTGCCGACATGTTTGCGGGGCTGGAGCGTATAGGCCGATGAATCGGTGCTGGAGCGGGGCATGTCGGCGTAGGGCAGGAAGTCGGCCAGGGCCGGGCTTTCTGCCTCGGCCAGCGTGGGGACGCCCGCGACGGTGACCGGCCGGCCCGCGAGCGCGTCGAGCCCCGGATCGAGGCTGCCGCCATCCGCCGCGACGAGATTGCCCACATTGTCGTACCGTCCGCCGGCCCGTGGCGGCACGACGCCGCGCGCGCTGTCCCGCAGCCAGGCGTTCGCGCCGTAGCGGGCGCTGAGAGCGATGCGCCGGTCGCCGTTCAGATGCGTGAAGCTGAGGGAGGGCGCGATGGTCCGCGCGCCGTCATCGGTGGACTGGCCGGCCGCGAGATTGATGCGCCCCGCATGAAAGCGCCGGACGGTGACGATGTTCACCACGCGCTGGTCCGCCGAGTAGCCGTAGCGCAGGGCCTCTTCCTCGGTGAAGATATCGACGCGCGCGACGGCTTCGAACGGCAGGTCCTGGAGTTCCTGATTGCCGGATATACGCTGCCCGTTGAGCAGGACGACCGGGGGATTGGTGCCGGTTCCGCGCCCCGAGCGCGTTTCGGGCGCGATGGCGGTGAGCAGGTCGGACACCGTGTCCACCCCGTAGGCGCGCACTTCCTCCGGGCCGATCCGGGTGATCGGCTTGTCGTCGCCCAGCACCGCGCCCGCGCTGCGTCTGCCCGTGACGGTGATGGCCTCGGCGGCGCGATCCGCCGGGGGTAGGGAGGAGACGGTCAGGGGGGCGGCGGCCGGGTTGCCGCCGGTCTGGGCGATCGCCTGCCGGGTGGCGACGGTGCCGGCCCAGGCTGCGGCCATGATCCACACGGAAACGACGCCGCGCGGCGACGGCTTTGTGCGGCGTCGCACCTGAAATGCCATTCCTTCCAGCAGGGGCTGTCGAGCGGCGGACGGGCGGCCGCATTTGGCCCTGTCATACCGAATCGCGGTGTAACGCGAAAGCGGGTGCCAGGCGCGGGATGATGCGCCTGTGGGACCGGAGCGTTATTTCAGGGATGGCGCGGCCGGCGGCCCCTGGGGCCGCCTGGGCAGGAACCCGTGATGCCGATATGTCATCAGGGTTTGTCAGATTGATCTGACCCGCTGGGGCGAACGACGGGGCTCGAACCCGCGACCACCGGTACCACAAACCGGCGCTCTACCAGCTGAGCTACGTCCGCCACAGCGGGCTGTCATGTAGAGAACTGATTCCCGCCCGTCAATCGCCCAGGCCGCATGAGGGCAAAAAAACGCCTGCCCTGCCCCCGCCCGCGCTATGCGCCGAGCAGATCTGGCAGTCCGGCGCGCAGGCGGGCCACGGCCTCGGCCAGAACCTCTTCGCGCTTGCAGAAGGCGAATCGTACCAGGTGGCCCGGTGCGTCTTCGGTGCTGTAGAAGGCCGAGACCGGAATCGCGGTGACGCGGCAGCGTTCGGTCATGGCGCGGCAGAAGGCCACGTCGTCGCCCGCGAAGCCGGTGGGGCGGATGTCGGCCACCACGAAATAGCTGCCGTCGCAGGGCAGGATGTCGAACCCCACGCCGCGCAGGCCCTCGGACAGCAAATCGCGCTTTGCCCGCATGTCGGACGCCAGGGTGGCGAAATAATCCGTTTCCTTGTCCAGCCCCATCGCCACCGCCCGTTGCAGGTTGGGCGCGGTGGTGAAGGTGAGCAACTGGTGCGCCTTGGCCACGCAGCCCGCGAGGGTGGCCGGGGCCGTGATGTAGCCGACCTTCCACCCGGTCAGCGAGAAGCTCTTGCCCGCGCTGCCGATGCGCAGGCAGCGTTCGCGCATGTCCGGCAGCGTCATCAGCGGGATGTGGCGCGCGCCGAAGGTGAGGTGTTCGTACACCTCGTCGCAGATGGCGTAGGCATCGTGGCGGGCGACCAGATCGGCGATCACGGCCAGTTCGTCCCGGTTGAAGACCTTGCCCGTCGGGTTCATCGGCGAATTGAGCAGGATGGCCTTGGTGCGGGGGCCGAACGCGGCTTCAAGCTCCGCGCGGGGGAGCGACCAGTGGGGCGGGGTGAGCCGGACCGGGCGGGGAATCGCGCCCAGGGCGCGGATCATGGGCACGTAGGTGTCGTAGAGCGGTTCCAGCACCACCACTTCGTCGCCCGGATCGAGCAGCGCCATCAGCGAGGCGGCCAGGGCCTCGGTGGCGCCGGAGGTGACGATGACCTCGCGCGCCGGGTCGATCGCCAGATCGTAGAACCGGGCGTTCGCGCGGGCCACGGCCTCGCGCAGTTCGGGCACGCCGGTCAGGGGCGGATACTGGTTGCGGCCGTCGCGCAGGGCGGCGGCGGCGGCCTCGATCAGGTCCGCCGGGCCTTCGGTGTCGGGGAAGCCCTGGCCGAGATTGATCGCGTCATGACGCACGGCCAGGGCGGACATCACGGTGAAGATGGTCGTCGGCAGGCCCGACAGCAGGCTGTTCAACGGTTTCATGATCGCTCTTTCCCGGCTGCGGGCACCCTTGCGGCCGCGCGCGTGCAGATGTGCGGAAAATCCCGGCATTTTGCAATCCGCTCCGATTGCTTGCGGGCGCGACCCGTGCCACGGTATCGGGGGCGGTCGGCCGGGCCGGTCGGCCCAGGCACAGCGCGGTCCCGGCCCCCGGCACCGCCCCAGGATGTGGCGACGCGGGCATGAAGAAGATCGAGGCCATCATCAAGCCGTTCAAGCTGGACGAAGTGAAGGACGCGCTGCACGAAATCGGCCTGATGGGCATTACGGTGACCGAGGCCAAGGGGTTCGGTCGCCAGAAAGGCCATACCGAACTGTATCGCGGCGCCGAATACATCGTGGATTTCCTGCCCAAGGTGAAGCTTGAGATCGTCTGCGCCGACGACATGGTCGATCGCGCGGTCGAGACGATCGTCGCGGCCGCGCGCACCGGGCGCATCGGCGACGGCAAGATCTTCATCATGCCGGTGGAGGATGTGATCCGCATCCGCACCGGGGAAAGGGGCCATGAGGCCATCTGACCCCTGACCCATGCCCTTTTTCCGCCCCGCACGGGACTGCCGGGCATGGCGGAGCCCCAGTCATCCTATCGACAACGGGGCGCTAGTTTCGTAACCGTTCCACTGCCGTGTCATACGGCACCTTCAGTTCAAGGCAGGTATATCGATGGCGAAGAAAGCCCAGAGTTCAGCTCCGACCACCCTTCCGTCCCCTTCCGCTGAGGCTATCGCCAAGGTCTTCAGCCTGATCCAGGAACATTCCGTGGAGCTGGTGGACCTGCGCTTCACCGATCCGCGCGGCAAGTGGCACCATACCTGCCAGCATGTCTCGACCATCGAACACGATACGTTCCGCGACGGCTTCATGTTCGACGGCTCGTCGATCGGCGGCTGGAAGGCCATCAACGAAAGCGACATGGTCCTGCTGCCGGACCCCACCACCGCCGTGATGGACCCGTTCTCGGCCAAGCCGCAGCTGATCCTGATCTGCGACATCATCGAGCCCTCGACCGGCCGGTTCTATAACCGCGACCCGCGCTCGACCGCCAAGCTGGCCGAAGCCTATCTGAAGTCCACCGGCCTGGGCGACACCGCCTTCTTCGGCCCGGAAGCCGAGTTCTTCATCTTCGACAACGTCAAGTTCGGCACCGGCCCGAATTTCGGCCTCTATCAGCTCGACAGCATCGAAGGCCCCGGCGCGTCGCTGAAGGATTATCCGGAAGGCAACATGGGCCATCGCCCCGGCCTGAAGGGCGGCTACTTCCCCGTGCCGCCGGTGGACAGCGAGAGCGACCTGCGCGCCGAGATGCTGACCACGATGGGCGAGATGGGCCTGCCGATCGAGAAGCACCACCACGAGGTCGCGCAGTCGCAGCATGAACTGGGCACGAAGTTCAGCACGCTGGTCGAATCCGCCGACTTCATGCAGATCTACAAATACTGCGTGCACAACGTCGCGCATTCCTACGGCAAGACCGCGACCTTCATGCCGAAGCCGATCTATGGCGACAACGGCTCGGGCATGCATGTGCATCAGTCGATCTGGAAGGGCGGCAAGCCCGTCTTCGCCGGCAACGGCTATGCCGACCTGTCGGACCAGGCGCTGTACTACATCGGCGGCATCATCAAGCACGCCAAGGCGCTGAACGCCTTCACCAACCCCTCGACCAACTCCTACAAGCGTCTGATTCCGGGCTTCGAGGCGCCGGTGCTGCTGGCGTACTCGGCCGCCAACCGGTCGGCTTCGTGCCGTATCCCCTACGCGACCAGCCCCAAGGCGAAGCGCGTCGAAGTGCGGTTCCCCGACCCGACCGCCAACCCCTATCTGGCCTTCGCCGCCATGCTGATGGCCGGCCTGGACGGCATCAAGAACAAGATCCACCCCGGCGACGCCATGGACAAGGATCTGTACGACCTGCCGCCCGAGGAACTGAAGCAGATCCCGACCGTCTGCGGGTCGCTGCGCGAGGCGCTGGGCGCGCTGGCCGCCGACCACGAATTCCTGCTGGCCGGTGGCGTGTTCACCAAGGACCAGATCGAGAGCTACATCGAACTGAAGTGGCAGGAAGTCTACAAGTTCGAACATACGCCGCATCCGGTCGAGTTCGAGATGTACTACTCCGTCTGATTCCGGTTTTGCGGGATTGATGGTAAAGGGCGCCGGGTCCGTGAGGGTCCGGCGTTCTTTTTTGAAAAAAAGAACCAAAAAACTTCCGATTTGTTCGGGCGTTTTTTGCTTGGGCGTTTTGTGGCTCCGGGCCGCTATGCGGGCGGGCCTTTTTCTCCCGCCAGTTCCCTGCGGGAACGGTCCAGTTCCTCGCTGTAGCGGCGCAGGGCGTGCTGCTCGGTCAGCATGCCGCGCACCTGCCGGCCTTCCACGCTGTCGACCACCACCAGCGCGTCGCTTTCGGCCTGTTCGAAACGGGCGATGGCGTCGCGCAGGTTCATCTGCGGCACCAGCATCTGGTCGCGATACTGGGCGAAGCGGGCAACGGTTTCGTCGGGCAGCGCGGTGTCCACATACAGATCGGGCACCAGCACCAGTCCGACATAGCGGCCGGCCTGGTCGACCAGCACGATGCGATGCGCCGACCCCAGCGGGAAGACGCACCGCGCGGCCTTGACCGTCGTATCCTGGCACAGGGTTTTGACATCCTGGCGCATCATCCTGCCGACCGTCAGGGTACGGATCCAGCCGACATCGACGGCCGAGCGGATCGATTCCCCGCGCAGGTGGAAGCGCCAGGTGGCGAAGGAATAGCCGAACGTGCGGCGGACGGTGAGGCTGGCGATGACCGAGGCGACCAGAACGGCGACGGTCAGGGGCAGGCTGCCCGTCATTTCCAATGCGAGGAAGACCATGGTCATCGGGGCGCCGACCACCGCGACGGCCATCGCGCTCATGCCCACCAGGGCGCAGAGTTCGGCCGAAAGGGGGGTGGCGGAGAGCAGGGCGAGCCCGCCGCCGAAGGCCGCGCCGGTGAGGACGCCCAGATAGAGCGAAGCGAAGAACAGGCCGCCCCGGAAGCCGGCGCCGATGGAGACCGAGGAAGCCAGCGCCTTCATGGCCAGCAGCGCCAGCAGCCAGCCGGTGGGGTAATCATGCTCCAGCGCGACGCGCATCGCCCAGTGGCCGGAGGACATGACCGTGGGCGAGACCAGCGCCAGCAGGCCGACCACCAGCCCGCCGATGGCGGGGCGCATCCAGGCCGGCAGGCGGGAACGGCGGAACAGGGCCTCGGCCAGCGTGACGCAATACATCAACCCGACGCCCAGCAGGGCGGCGACGATGCCCAGCGTGGCGATGGGCAGGTAGTCGTCCATCCGCAGGGTGGGCGGCAGGACGACCGTGACGCCGGGGGCGGCGCTGTGCAGCAGGTGGGCCACCCCGATGGCGCAGACCGAGGCCGCCGCGACCGGGGCCAGGTTGGCCAGCGAGTAGGTGCCGATGACCAGTTCGAACGCATAGAACGAGCCGGCCAGCGGCGCGTCGAACGCCGACCCGATGGCGCCCGCCGCGCCGCAGCCGACCAGCAGGCGCAGGTCTTCGCGCCGGACGCGGAACATGCGGCCCAGGCGCGAGCCGGTGGCGGCGCCGATCTGGGTGAAGCCGGCCTCCAGCCCCACCGAGGCGCCGACGGCGTTGGAAAGGACCGTCTGGAAGGCGACGATCGCGCTGTCGCGCATCGACATGCGGCCGCCATGCAGGGCGTTGGCCTCGATGGGGTCCACGGGACGGCCGGGCGCCCAGCGGGTGATGAAGATCCCCAGCAGGCCGAAGACCAGGCCGCCCAATGTAGGCACCAGGACCGCGCGCAGGGGGATGATGGCGGCCAGCCCGGAAATGCGGCCCTCGCCGGGGGCGGCGAACAGAATCCGGTGGGCCAGCAGGGTGGCGTGGTTCATGACGCTGACCAGGACACCGGCGCCAGCGCCGACGCAGGCGGCGAGCACCACCAGCCATAATTCGTCCGCCCGGACCAGGGCGCGCAGCAGGCGCGGAACGTAGGCGACCCGGTCATCGCGCACGCTGTCCTCTGCCCCGTCCGGGGGCAGGAATGCGCCGCGATGGCGGCGCAGATGATTCAGCAGGCCGAGAGTGGAGGACGGCACGGCAGGTCACTTTCGCGCGGCGGCCGGCGGATGATGTGCGGCACCGGGTCGCCCGTAGCGACTATTTGAAGTGATGTGCCTGTCGGATCAACCGGAATTCGGTCTTACCATGCCGCACCGTCGCTTGCGGCCCCCGATCGCGGAGAAATGCCCGTGTCCCCTGCCCTGCCTTCTGCCATGCGTGCCGTGATCGTGCGCGAGCCCGGTGCGCCCGAGTCGATGGTCCTGACCGACCTGCCCCTGCCCGTGCCCGGACCGGGCGAGGTGCTGGTGCGGGTGCAGGCGGCGGGTGTGAACCGGCCCGACCTGATGCAGCGCAAGGGGCTGTATCCGCCGCCGCCGGGGGCCAGCCCGCTGCTGGGGCTGGAAATCGCCGGGGAAGTGGTGGGCACGGGGCCGGACGCAGCGGACTGGCCGGCGATCGGCACGCCGGTCTGCGCGCTGGCCAATGGCGGGGGCTATGCCGAGTATTGCGCCGTGCCGGCCGGGCAGTGCCTGCCCTGGCCGGACGGGTTCGACGCCATCCGCGCCGCCGCCCTGCCCGAGACGTTCTTTACCGTCTGGTCGAACCTGGTGATGACCGCGCATGTCGCGGCCGGGGAGACCGTGCTGATCCATGGCGGGGCCGGCGGCATCGGCACCGCGGCGATCCAGACCGTGCGGGCGCTGGGGGCCGTGCCTTACGTGACCGTGGGCTCGGCCGACAAGGCGGCGCTGTGCCGGAAACTGGGCGCGGAGGCCGCGATCGACTACCGGGAGGAAGATTTCGTCGCGCGGATCGACGCCCTGACCGGGCGGCGGGGCGTGGATGTGGTGCTGGACGTGATCGGCGGCCCTTATCTGGACCGCAACCTGCGTTGCCTGGCGCCGGGCGGCCGGCTGGTGATCATCGCGCTGCAAGGCGGAGCCAAGGCGCAGGAGGTGGGCGTGGGGCGCATCCTGACGCGGCACCTGACGGTGGCCGGCACCACGCTGCGGCCGCGCGACGGGGCCTACAAGGCCCGCGTGGCCAAGGGGCTCCGCGGGACGCTGTGGCCGAAGCTCTCCGATGGGACCATCGCGCCGCTGATCCATGCCACCTTCCCGCTTGCCGAGGTGGTGGAAGCCCATAAGCTGATGGAGTCGGGCAGCCATTCGGGCAAGATCGTGCTTGATCTGCGTTAATGTTATAACACTGGCCGGGCCACTCGGACTCGGCGGGGAATCCTGCGCCGGCCGTTACGGTTTTCCGCGCCGCCCCAGGGAAAGGATCATGCCATCGTGCTGCTGAACGTCATCGAGCGCGGACCTGACGACCGGTCGGACGCCCATTCCGCGCGTCCGCCCATCGTGCTGCTGCATGGCCTGTTCGGCCGAGCCCGCAATCTGGGCTTTTTCCAGAGGCGGCTGGCGCGGACCCGGCGGACGCTGGCGATCGACCTGCGCAACCATGGCGACAGTCCGCATGGGCCGATGGACTACAACACCATGGCCGGCGACCTGCTGGACACGCTGGCCCATCATGCGGCGTTGCCCGCGACGCTGGTGGGCCATTCGATGGGCGGCAAGGTGGCGATGACGCTGGCGCTGACCCGGCCGGGCATGGTGCACAGCCTGGTGGTGGCCGACATTCCGCCCGCCCGCACCGGGCACGGGCAGTTCTCGCTGGGCGAGCAGATGCTGCGGGTGCGGTTTCCGCACTATCTGAATCGCGCCGAGGCCGATGCCCTGCTGCTGCCCGAGATCCCCAATGCCGACGTGCGGGCGCTGATGCTGCAGAACATCCGGCTGGGCGAGAATCCCGGATGGGTCATCGGGCTGAGGGAGATCGTGGACTCGATGACCAATATCGAGAGCTGGCCTTATATTCCGGAGGGGTACACCTATCCTGGCCCGACCCTGTTCCTGGCCGGCGGAAATTCACCCTATATCAGGCGGGAACATTATACGGTGATGCGCCGGCTGTTCCCCAACTATCATCTGGAACTGATCGAGCATGCCGGCCACTGGCTGCATGTGGAAAACCCCACCCGCTTCGCGGCCCTCGTGGAAGAGTTCACGAACCGTTATTGAGAGCGGACCGGGCGGGCGCGCCGGCGCGCATCGCCCATCAGGGGGCGACATAGTGCCTGGCCTTCGCCGCCTCGGCCGCGCGCCAGAGATACCAGGCGGCGGCGGAGCGGTGGGGGCTCCAGTCGCGGGCGATCGCGGCCAGTTCGGCGGGCCGGGGCTGGGTGTCCAGCCGCTTGATCACCCGCCAGCCCTCGCGCACCCCGAAATCGTCGACCGGCATGATGTCGGTGCGGCCCAGCGAGAAGATCAGCAGCATTTCCACCGTCCAGCGCCCGACGCCGCGCAGGGTGGTCAGCCGGGCGATCAGGTCTTCGTCGGTCATCGACTCGGCCTCGTGCCGCGAAGGGATCACGCCGTCGAGCCGGGCCTGGGCGACGCCCCGGATCGCGCGGATCTTGGTGCCGGACAGGCCGCAGGCGCGCAGATCGGCCTCCGGCAGGGCCAGCAGCGCCTCGGGCGTCGGAAAGGCGCCGCCGGCCAGCGCGACCAGCCGGCCCAGGATGGCGAGTGCCGCCCGGCCGTGGAGTTGCTGGTGGGCGATGGCATTGACCAGCGCCTCGTAGGGCGCGCGGTCGGCGTCCACCCGCAGGCCGCATGGCCCCACCCGCGCCACCAGGGCCGCCAGATCGGGGTCGGCGGCGGAAAGATGGGCACGAAGGGCGTGGTCGGAGAGGGCAATGGCGGAGGACATGATGGGTAAGAGCCTGGCGGAGCGGCGGGTGGGCGGCAATGGGGGTGCGGATTTTCGGCCCGGTTCCGCGTTCGGCGTGGTAACGCCGGGCCGACGGTGACATCATGATACGATATCATGACGGCAAGATATCATGACAACGGGTCCGCCAGCGGCTAGGGTCCGGAAAGACCACGCGCCGCAGGCGACCACGCGGAGACTTCCGGCACTTCATGACGGTGACACTCAGTCCTTCCTCCCGCCATCGCCAGGCCGAGGAGCCCGTCCTGATCCCGCGTGCGGATGTTCGGGCGCGTTCGGCACGCCCGCCGGAGCCGCCGGAACGCCCCCACGGGCGCGAGGGCCTGCGCCCCGAGCCCGTCACCCGTCCCCCCGGCTACAATCCGCTGAAACAGTCCGGCGCGCCGATGATCCGGCCGGATACGGTGGCGGAGCCGGGCGTTGCGACCGTGCTCGCGATTTCCGCCGCGCTGCATCTGGTGCTGCTGGCGATCATTCTTCAGGCGGCGCGCCATCATGCCGGGGGGTCGTCCCCGCCCGAGGCGCCGACCGTGGAGATGATGTTCACCCCGCCGGCCTCCAGCGGCCTGCAAGGGCGCAATTCGCCCGATCAGGCGGGGGGCAGCGGGTCGCACGCCAAGCCGACGCCGACCACGCCGCAGCCCGACGAGCCGCAGCCCAGCGATTCCTCACCTTCGCCCAGCGTGCCCTCGCCGCAGACGCCGGCGGCGCCGCCGCTGCCGCGCACGCCGTCGGACCAGACCCTGCCCGACCAGCCTTCCACCGCCCCGCCCAACCCGGCGATGCAGAGCCCCGGCCAGGCGGCCCGTCCGACGGCGCACCCCACGCCGCGCCATACGCAGCCGAACCGGCAGCGCACGCCCAGCCATGCGCCTTCGCCCTTCGACCACCCGATGGACCTGTCCTTCGCCCCGTCGCCGGGGCCGGTGCGCCAGCGGCGCGGCCGCGCGGGGGGCTCCGGCGGGCCGATCGACCTGTCGGTGGGGCCGGTGGTACGCAACGGGCAGTTGAACGCGCCCTATTCGAGCCAGACGCAGGTGCGGGGCGTCAGCGAGGATTATGGCGAGGAAATCGACCGCTGGATCCGCACCCACATGTATTATCCCGAGGAAGCGGCCCGTGCCGGCGACGACGGGGCCTCGACCGTGCATGTGGTGCTGGACCGCAGCGGGCGGGTGCGCGGGGTGCGGCTGACGGGCCAGTCGGGATCGTACTATCTGGATGCCGCGACCACCGGCATGTTCCATGGGGCCGAACTGCCGCCGGTCCCCCCCGACATGACGGGCGACCATTTCGATATCGACGTGACGATCAATTATATCCTGATCCGGCGCTGACCCCCGGCCGGAGGGCGCTGGAAAGGAGGACGCTTGCAGCGGAAGGAATGGCGCATGAACGATGATTTCGCCGCGATCCGCGACCGTGTGGGGACGGATTTCGAAGCCTTCGACGATGCCGAAGCAGCGGTGCGGCGCATTGCCGAGCTTTACGAAACCGCCGTGCATGCCTTGCGCGCCGCCTTCGGCCGGCGACAGCCCGCCGAACCGGCTGTGCCGACCTATCCCTACCTCGCCTTCGCCGTCAGCCGCGCGCCGCTGGCCGAGGAGACGCGGCCGCCCTTCGACGTGGTGCTGGAGCCGGGATTCTACGGCACCACCCTGACCCATCCGGAACTGTTCCGCGATTACTGGCGCGAGCAGATCGGCATCCTGCTGCATCATTACCGCCAGCCGGTGCTGGTGGGGCGGTCGCGCCGGCCGATCCCGCTGCCTTATGTGATGGAAGAGGCCGTGACCGCCATCACCGAGGATGATTTGCGCCTGTTGCAGCGTCATTACGCGCTGCCGGACCTGCACGCCACCGACGACAGCATCGCCAATTGCGCGCTGATCCCGCACCCGGACGAAGCGCGGCCGCTGTCGCTGTTCACCGCCGAGCGCACCGATTATTCGCTGGCGCGGCTGCATCATTATACCGGCACCGCGCCGCGGCATGTGCAGCGCTTCATCCTGCTGACCAACTATCAGCGCTATGTCGATGCCTTTCGCGATTATGGGCGCGCGCAGGTGGATCTGGGCGGCGAATATGACCGCTTCGTGGAGCCCGGCGACCAGATCCATCGGCGGGGGGATGCCGCCCGGCCGCCTTTGGGCGGATCGCTGCCGCAGATGCCGGCCTATCATCTGTGCCGGCCGGACGGCGACGGGATCACGCTGGTGAATATCGGCGTGGGACCGGCCAACGCGAAGACGATTACCGACCATCTGGCGGTGCTGCGACCGCATTGCTGGCTGATGGTGGGCCATTGCGCCGGCCTGCGGCGGACCCAGCGGCTGGGCGACTACGTGCTGGCGCATGGCTATGTGCGCGACGACCATGTGCTGGACGACGACCTGCCGCCCTGGGTGCCGGTGCCGCCGATCGCCGAAGTGCAGGTGGCGTTGCAGGACGTGACGGCGCGGGTGACCGGGCTGCGCGATTCCGAACTGAAGACCCGGCTGCGCACCGGCACGGTGATGACGACCGACAACCGGAACTGGGAATTGCGGCTGAAGGCGCTGTTCACGCAGATCAACATGTCGCGATCCATCGCGGTGGACATGGAGTCCGCCACCATCGCCGCCAACGGGTTTCGCTTCCGCGTGCCGTACGGCACCTTGCTGTGCGTGTCTGACAAACCGCTGCATGGCGAACTGAAATTGCGGGGGATGGCCAATGCCTTCTATCGCGAGCGGGTGGCCCAGCATCTGACGGTGGGGATCGAGACGATGCGCCTGTTGCGCGCGCAGGGGGTGGACCGCCTGCATTCGCGCAAGCTACGCGGTTTCGACGAGCCCCCGTTCCGCTGAAGACATCGCTCCGGGCAGAGCAAGGAGAAGAGTGCGTGACCGATCCAGACCAGCCATCCGCCGCCCCCGTGCCGCCATCCGGGCCGCCGACCATCCGGGTGGTGGCGATGCCGGCCGATGCCAATGCGGCGGGCGATATTTTCGGCGGCTGGCTGATGTCGCAGATGGATCTGGCGGCCGGCACCGCCGCCGCCCTGCGGGCCCGGGGGCGCTGCGTGACCATCGCGATCGACAAGGTGATTTTGCACCAGCCGGTGCTGATCGGCGATGAGGTGAGCCTGTATACCGACATCATCCGCACCGGCCGGACCTCGATGTCGATCCACGTGCAGACCTGGCGCCGGGCCCGCCATTCGCACGAGACGGTGAAGGTGACCGAGGGTGTGTTCACCTTCGTCGCCATCGACGATGAACGCCGCCCGCGCCCGCTGCCGGCGGAGACGCCGCGCTGAGGGCGGGCATGCGATGGACAAGATCGGCATCCTCGCGTTCGGGCCCTCGGTGCCAGCGCAGACGCAATCGGCGGGAGATGCGTTGCTGCAATCAATCGAGCGGGCGGGCGGCCGTGACAAGTCCGGGGACCAGATCGGCTTCACTGACGCCCAGACGGGCCGTCTTCAGGCGGCAGTTATGCCGCCATCCCGCTGAATCCGGCTTCGTGGCCGGTCCCTTTTTCCATTGGCAATCTCCCGCCTCCCTAAGCGGAGAGTCTCGCCCGTCCCAAACGTATAATTCTTGACCGTCTCGCAGGCTTGCGTGATGCCGGGCTCTTTCTATCCGACACCCGCACTATCAATCAGGAATACAAAGCGTTGTTCCCTCGTTAAGAACAGCCCAACCGTCGAATTTTGTGTACATATATCCCAAGAATATTTTTTCTCGATCTCCTCCATAATCAGATAGTTGATCTATTGGGAAATCTGCAAAAATCCTGTCGACGACGACAGCCGGCTCGTCTCCTGAGAAAATCGCTCTTTTATTTTTTAAATCGTATTCAATAATTCTATTGCGTGTCATTGCGTATTCAAAAAAAAATTTGAATTCAGAAAATTTCTCCCGGGTGGTCATTTCCTTATCGTCCGATAGTCCCAGCGCCCACCATATAGCAATAGCGTTCTGAGTATTTACTCTCAGCATAAATTCTTCAAATACACTCTTGTAATCAAACATGACTTTTTCCTTTAGAATTCAAATTTAATTTTTTCGATTCCATTTTCCAATGGCGACTTGAATTGTATCGTCCAATCTTTTCCTGATGCAGAAACATTGCGCAAGGACACGAATCCTTTTGAGGTTTCGACTTCATACACGACACCGCCATTTCCAAATGATGCCACTTTGGCGTCATCCAAACTTTTAGTATAATCAGTCAATTTTCGAAAAAATGTCTCTACCGCTGCCTCATTTCCTCCGGAAAAATTGAGATTCGCCTTCTGATACTTCGTACTGGCTACCTGCGTAACTGTCGTGTTCGCATCGAGTTGCAAGGTAGCACCGGACGCTTTAGGATCAAAAGCTGCCAGTTCATCAAACGTTGCCGAGGCTTCCGCCGAAAGCCCTGAAACGGACGCCCCGGTCGCCGAATAAACTGTCGCGGTATCGAGTTCCGCGTCCAAAGCCGTCGCCAGCAATTCCTCACCCCCCACAGCAAGGAGGTCTGCGGCGGCAACGGCCTCGCCAGCGGGCGTTACCATAACCGCCATCGTCGCCGCCAGGCCGAGCCATTGGTCCTGTGTCTTGGGCATCAGGCTGTCGAGAACATTTCCGGCCGACGAAAATGTGGCCTGAAAGCCATTCGCCGCAGCCTGAAGCTGATCCGACGTGTAATTCTTGACCGTCTCATAAGCCCGCGTGATGCCGGTCAGCATCGTCTGTCCAGCATGCACCAGATCGTCGGAAACCTCGCCGAGCGTGCCGTTCAGGAAATTGGAAATCTGAGTGCCGGCTTCACCCGATTGGGCGATTTCCGATATGACGCTGTTCAGCGTGGTGCCGTTCGCCAGTTCATTCTGATAGGTCTGCAAACCGCCACTATCGGCCCCTCGGTTGAGAAGGAGATCATAGACGTTGCCGACCGCGCTGGCGGCTTCCTGCGACTGAGCGGTATTATAGCGAAGCTGGTCCAGAGTCAGATTGGTGGCGAGGCCATCTTCGGCGGAGTTCATTCCCCCCGGATCGGCATTACGCCCCAGCACCTGGAGATAGATGCTATTGATGTCGTTCTGCGCTTCCTGCGAATGGGCGGTGTTGCTTCGAAACTGCGCCAGGGTCATGCCGGTGGCCAGTCCATTCTCGGTATCGCCCAACGCCTGGGCTTCAACGGGCCGGCCCAGAACCTGTTGATAAATCGCGTTGACGTCGTTCTGTGCTTCTTGCGAATAGGCGACAACGGTGCGGACCTGGGACAGCGTCATGGACGTGCCCAGCCCGTTTTCGTACGTCGTCAGGCCGCCCGGGTCGATGTCGCGACCCAGAACGTCGTGATAGACGTTTTGAAGAGCGGCCTGCGCCCCCGACGAATGCGCCATGGCGTTCCGGACCTGATTGGGCGACTGGCCTTCGGAAAATTGCTGGTAGGCGGCGTTATAATCGCTCTCGCTCGCGGAGCGGCCAAGCAGGTTCTGGGTGTCGTCCGCGATGTTCTGGTCGATATCCGACAGCTTGATCGGAACGTATGCGCCCGACGACGACTGATAGGTCGCAATCCCGTTTCCCGAATCGCTCGTCAGGTAGGCCACACCGTAGATGACGGTGACGGCGTGGCCATGAACGGTGATATGTTCCGTGCTCGCGCCGGATGCGGGCGGCGCAGGTGGCGTATAAGGCATTGTGCGGTCGGAGGTCGACAGGTCGCTGCCGCCATCTCCGGATGAAGGGGGAGAGCCTGTGACCGTTATGCCCTCGCCATTGTCGCTCCCATCCATTCCGCCGCCATCATCTCCCGCCGAAACAGAAAATCCACCTTCGTCGCTGTCGGACATGAATTCCATGACGGTCATGGCCGGCCGAGCGGATAGCGTGGAGGATGGCGAGGACAGGGACTGGCTGCTGTCCTGTATGTCCGTCGCCTGTCCGGAGACACCGGGCATGTCTGCCTGGCCTGTCGCGGCGCGCGAGAGGGGCGTTTGGACTGCGGGTACCGCGACGTGACCCCTTTGTCGGTCATGCCGGGCGGCAAGGGCGCTCAGAAACGCCGGCTGCCGGTGATACCCGTAAAAACGATCTTCCGGAAGGACTGAACCGGCGCGACGGCCGATCGCCATGATCGCGGCGGGCGCATCGATTTTGTCCGGGATCGCGTCTGCGGCCGGGATGCCGTCATACCCCCTGCCGCCGGTTGCGTTGCCAGCCGGATGGTCCGTCCGGGAATACGAACCGGAAATATGCCGTTCCTGCTTTGAGGAAGAGTGGATCGCCAGATTGGACATCACGCACCAATGCAACGTTATGATGTGATATGCAACAATAGGTTGTACATCCGTTTCCTGGCACGCAAGAGCCAAAATCGCGATTTGTCGTGGTTTTTTCAGATGTTGGGAACAATACGCTGTCGCTGACATTACGGAAGGCGTCAGGCGTCGTTGATGCGCGCGAAGCGGTCTGACCCGCGCAACGTCAGGTCGGGTCAGTTCAGTTCGCTCTGGATCTGGCGGGCGACGCGGAAGATGGTTTCGCGCAGCCAGCGGTGGACCGGGTCGTTGTCGCGCCTTGGGTGCCAGGCCTGGAAGGCTTCGACGCGAGGCAGCGGGAACGGGTAGTCGAACAGCGCCAGGCCGCGTTCGGCCAGCGGCACGCGATACAGGGCCATGTCGGGCAGCGTCAGGATGAGGTCCGTGTCGCGCATGCTGTCGATCATGGCCTTGTAATGCGGGACGACCAGGACGACGCGGCGGGACAGGCCATACTGGTCGCGCAGGATGCGGTCGATCGGGCCACGGGCGCGACCACGGCGTGAGATGCTGATATGGTCGTAGCGGGTCAGCGCGTCGGGCGTGATGCCCTCGGCGAAGATCGGGTGGTCCTTGCGGACCAGCGCCTTCATGATGTTGTAGAAAATGGTCTGGCGGCGGATTTCCGGCTTCAGCATGTCGGTCGCGCCGATATAGAGGTCGATCGCGTCCTCGCGCAGGGCCTGGTTGGCGGCGTCGTCGACTTCGGGCGCGAAGACCAGTTCGCAGTTCGGGCAGTCCTGCCGGAGCGCGCGCATCAATGGCAGGGCCATCGGGGCGACGACGACATCGTTGGCGCGGATGGTGAATTTGGGCGCCATGTTGCGCAGGTCGGCCAGAACCTGGGTTTCGATCAGCCCGTCGGCGGCGCGCACGACCGCCTGCACCCGGTCGCGAATGCCCAGCGCGAAGGCGGATGCGATCAGGTGCCGGCCTGACGGCACCAGGATCGGGTCGCCGAACACGGTGCGCAATTTGGCCAGGTGGCGGCTCATCGCCGGTTCGCTGACATGCATGCGCCGGGCGGCGACGGAGACGCTCTGCTCTTCAATCAGCACCTGAAGGAAGCGCAACAGGTCGAGATCGTATCCACGCATCCGGGCAGCCTATCTTTTCATGCAGGGGAAAGGCCAGCCGAAACGCTTCCGGAAAGTGGAATCCAGACCTGATCGGAATGGAGGTATTCCGCGTTTCGATTTCGATGATGATCCGGGCATGATTTCGGACCATCCTGACAAACGCGGCAGTGCGGCAGCCCCGGACGGGCCGGCCATGGCTGCGCCGGCAGCCCCCTCGCCCGCGTCCGCGGCGCCGGTGATCCATGCCGCGCCGCCGATGCCGTCCTATATCCCGCCCTTCGGGCTGCGGACGGTCATCGGCTGTCTGGGGATGCTGCTGGCCGTGCATGTGGCCGGATTCAACGAGCACGTAACGGAGATCGGCCTGTCGGACATTCGCGGGGCCATGCATCTGGGCCACGACGAGGGGACCTGGGTCACCACAATTTACGAGGCGTTCAACATCGCATCCATGGCGTTTACGCCGTGGTTTTACATGACGTTCTCGATCTATCGCTTTTCGATCTTCATCACGGCGGTGATGGCGCTGCTGGCGATTCCGGCCCCCTTCATGCCCGACATGACCGCGCTATGCGTGCTGCGGGCCTTCCAGGGGCTGGCGGGCGGGTGCCTGCCGCCGGTGCTGATGACCGTGATGCTGAAATATCTGCCGGCGGAAATTCGGGTTTTCGGCATCGGCGGCTATGCCATGAGTGCGACCTTCGGCCCTAATCTGGGCCTGCCGCTGGAAGCTTTCCTGTTCGAGCATGTCGGCTGGCACTGGCTGTATTGGGAGATCATTCCCATGGCGGCGCTGGCGATCGGCATGCTGGCCTACGGGTTGCCGCGCGACCCGATGCATCTGGAGCGGTTCGCGAAATTCAACTGGCTCGGGCTGATGGTCGGGCTGCCCGCCATCTGCTCGCTGGTAATCGTGCTGTATCAGGGCGACCGGCTGGACTGGTTCCGCTCGCCCGTCATCACGAACCTCGCCCTCTGGGGCGGGGCGGCGTTCGTCGTGTTCCTGATCAACGAATCCTTTCATCCCAGCCCGTATTTCAAGATCCATTACTGGATGTCGCGCAATATCCAGGCCTCGCTGCTGTCGCTGGTGGGGATTCTGGCGATATGCAGCCTGATGGCGGAACTGCCGGCCACCTATCTGGCCGAGGTGCGCGGCTATCGGCCGATCCAGATGGTACCGGTCTCGCTGGTGGTGGCGCTGCCGCAACTGGTCATGCTTCCGCTGATTGCCGCCCTCTGCAACAGTCGGCGCGTCGATTGCCGCTATGTGCTGGCCGGCGGCATGCTGTGCCTGGCGGCGGCGGCGTGGTGCGGCACCTGGCTGACGCCCGACTGGGTGCGGGACAATTTTTACCTCATCCAGGTTCTTCAGGTGTTCGGCCAGCCGATGACGGTGATCCCGACGCTGATGCTGGCGACGCTGGCGCTGGGGCCGGCGGACGGGCCGTTCATCTCGGGCATGGTCAACATGCTCAAGGGGCTGGCCAATGCCGTGGCCTTCGCGCTGTTCGCCACGCTGACGCGGCGGCGGGAGCAATATCACTCCACCATGCTGCTCGACCACCACGGCACGCACGGGCTGGCGCTGCAAGGGCTGGGCGAGCCGATCGGCCAGCAGCTTGCGGGGACCTCGCCCGATGCCGGGCATGTCGCGCGCAATGCGCTGGAGGTCTTCCACACCTTTATTCACGAGCAGGCGCTCGTGCTCGGGCTGGCGGATATCTATTTCATCCTGATCTGGGTCTGCCTGTTCTACGCCGTGCTGAACGTCGTCCTGCCCCGTCGCGTCTATCCGCCTCGCCCGCCGTCGGCGACGGCTCCCGCCCACTGAACCTCGCGGACCCTATCGCATGATTTACAGAAAACCCCTGCTATATGCCGGCAGTACCGCCATCGTGCTCGCGCTTGCCGCCTGGGGCGGCAGCCGGCTGGTGATGGGCAACGGTGTCGACCAATATACCAACGATGCCTATGTGACCGCCGATTTCACCGCCGTGGCCCCCAAGGTTGCCGGCCGGATCGACCGCGTGCTGGCCGAGGATAACGAGGCGGTGCGCGCGGGCGAGGAACTGGCGCATATCGAGGACGACGATTACCGCGCCGCACTGGATGTGGCCCGTGGCCGCTTGCAGGCCGCGCAGGGCACCGTGGCGAACCTGGAGGCCGAACTGGCACGACAGGATTCGGTGATTGCCGGGACGAAGGCGGCGGTACGGGCAGATCAGGCGACGCTGCAATTCGCGCGGCAGAACATGGCGCGCTATCGCGACCTGTCGTCGGGCGGGGCGGGCACGGTGGAGCAGAAGCAGGCCACCGAGGCCCGCGAGAAGGAGACCGAAGCCGCCGTGGCGCGCGACGAGGCCGCGACCGAAAGCGCCGTGCGGCAGGTCGATGTGCTGAAGGCGCAGCTTGCGCGGGCGCGGGGCGAATTGTTGCAGGCGCAGGGTGACGCGCGGCAGGCGGAACTGAACCTGTCCTACTGCACCATTCCGGCCCCGGTGAGCGGCATTGTCGGCGAGCGCGGGGTGCGCGTGGGCGCCTATGTGCATCCGGGCACCGCCATCCTGGCCGTGGTGCCGACGCAGGCGGCCTATGTGCTGGCGAATTACCAGGAAACCCAGTTGACGCATGTGCAGACGGGGCAGAGTGCGACCGTCTGGGTCGATACCTTTCCCGGCCAGCCGCTAAAGGCGCATGTGGACTCGCTGGCGCCGGCGACCGGCGTGGCGTTTGCGCCGATCCAGCCGGATAACGCCACCGGCAATTTCACCAAGGTCGTGCAGCGCGTGCCGGTGAAGCTGACATTCGACCCCGGCCAGCCGCTGGCGGCCAGAGTGCGTGTCGGCATGTCGGTGGAAGTCAGCATTGATACCGCCTCTCAACCCGCAGGCCCGCATGCCCATGACGCACGCTATGTCTGGCGTTAAGGCCCTGTCTGGGAACGCGTGCCGGCGGCGATCGGCCGCGCGTTTTCTCCGCTCCGCTTCGGTGCGCGAAACCCCGTGGCGGGCGCGGGCCGTTGGGGCGCTCTCGCCTCACGGCCCCCATGTTCAGGCAGGTTCCACCATGGTGTGTACCGGACGGCCCCGCCTCCGGCCCTGGGCCGTCATTCTTGGCCTTGCGGCACTGACCGCCTGCACGGTCGGACCCGACTACCACAAGCCGGTCGTGGCGGGTCCGGGCGCGTGGCATCAGAGCGTGACGCCGGCGGCCAGCCATCCGGTGACGGCTTCGACCGACCCGCAATGGTGGCGGCAGTTCAACGACCCGGTGCTGACGGCGCTGGAACAGGATGTGGCGGCGGAGAACCTCGACCTTCAGGCCGCGTCGCTGCGGCTGATGGAGAGTGCGGCCGAGCGGCGGATTGCCAGCGCGGCGCAGTTTCCGCATGCCGAGGCCAATGCGTCCTATGCGCGGGAGCGGGCCAGCACCAACGGCATTCTCGGCCTGCTGGGCACCATGGAGCGCGAGCAGGCCGGCACCGTGGCCAGCGGCACGCAGGGGTTCGGGCCGACCGCGCTGCCGGGCAGTGTGGGCAATCCGTCGTTCAACCTGCCGCAATACGGCATGAATGCCTCGTGGGAAGTCGATCTGTGGGGGCATGTGCGCCGGCAGGTCGAGGCGGCCACGGCCGCCATGCGCGCCAGCGAGGATATGCGCCGCGACGTGCTGGTGTCGCTGATGGCCGAGACCGCGCAGGATTATATCGACCTGCGGGGCGTGCAGGCGCGGCTGGCGATTCTGGACCACAACATCGCCATCGCGCGCGACAGCGTGCGGCTGACGACGATGCGCTTCGACCGGGGGGCGGCCACGCGGCTGGATGTGGCGGATTCGACGGGGCAGTTGCGGGGTTTCGAGGCCCAGCGGTCGCCGCTGGAGCGCCAGCAGGTGCATCTGCTCAATGCGTTGAGCTTTCTGGTGGCACGGGAGCCAGGGGCGCTGAATGCCCAGCTTGGCAAGCCGGCGCCGATTCCGCCGGTGCCGGCCGATCTGCCCGTCGGGCTGCCGTCGCAACTGGCCGAGCGGCGGCCGGATATCCGCATGGCGGAAGAGCGGCTGCATGTCGCGACCGCCAGTGTCGGCGTGGCGGTGGCGGATTTCTTCCCGCGCATCACGCTGTCCGGGAGCCTCGATATCCAGGCGTTGCAATTCAGCGGGCTGGGGTCGTGGGCCTCGCGCCAATACGGGTTCGGGCCGACGGCGACGCTGCCCCTGTTTGAGGGTGGGCGGCTGACGGGGCAGCTTCGTCTGCGCAAGGCGCAGCAGAAGGAGGCCGCGATCATGCTGCGGCGGACCGTGCTGAAAGCCTGGCAGGAAGTGGATGACGCGATGGCCGACCTGGCGACCGCGCAATCGGAACGCGACCGGCTGCGCGAGGCGGTGCGGGAGAACGAGATCGCCGTCGAGACGGCACGAATGCAATACAAGGCCGGGGCCTCGGACTTCCTGACCGTGCTGACGGTGCAGAACCAGCTTCTGGCCTCGCAGGCGCGCTTCGTGGATGCGACGACCGAGATTTCGCGCGCGGTGACGCAGCTTTACCGTGCGCTTGGCGGCGGGTGGGAGGGCACCTATCCTGACGCCACCCCGGTTTCGCACGGCTGACAAGGATACAGAACCCCGATGATCACGATCCGGCGTGCGAGCAGTCTGGGCCAGGTGCGGCAGGGCGATGCGCTGCTGCATTGTCATTTTGCCTTCGGGGCGTTTCAGGACCCGCAGCATGTGCATGACGGGCGCCTGCGTGTGGTCAATGCCGGGCATCTGGCGGCCAATGCCGCGTATGTGCTGGGGCCGGAGCGGAATGTCGAGATCGCCACCTGGGTGGTGGACGGCACGCTGACGGCGCGCAGCGACCTGTTCCCCGATGCGACCGTCGGCAGCGGCGGGCTGCATCTGTTTTCGACCGGTGCCGGGTGCCTGTCGATGGGCTGGCGGGCGGGGGCGGCCGGGGCGTCGTTCCTGCAAATGTGGTTTCTGCCCGACGATGAGGGCGGCACGCCGGCGCAGGAGGCGCGGCCGGCTTTTGCGGGGCTGGAGGATGGGGGATTCCGCATTCTCGCTTCCGGCTTTCCCGAGGATGACCCCGAGGCGGCCGGCACCGTGACCGATGGGGCGCCGGTGGTGCTGCGCGCCCGCGCCCGCCTGCTGCATGCGGCGCTCCCTGCGGGGGAAGGCGCGTGCTACCAGACGACGCCGGGGCGGGCGCTTTATCTGGTCGTGGTGCGGGGCGCCGTGACCCTGGAGAATGCCGGTCTTGGCCCCGGCGATGGCGCGCGCATTGATGGCGAGCCGCAATTCGTCGTCATGGCGCGTGAGGATGCGGTGATCCTGCTTGCGGATACGGCGACGCGGGATAGCGAACTTTGAGCGCCTTCATGACGGTTTTTCGATTCTACAGCCTGCGCGACATGTGATCGGCCGTTTGGGTGTCATGCCGCGCCGAGGCGCATGTGCCGTCCGGTTGCCATACACATGGCCGACCTCCCGACACGACGGCTCGCGCTGCATGGCGCGGCCATGGTCCCGGCGGACTGTCCGGCGCTTATGCGTGTATCATTTCTGGTGACATTGGCCGGCAGACACTGCCCCCTCGCGACCGGGCCGTGAAGTGACCGGCATTCGGCGCCGTGGAATAATAGACGCAGACCGTATCTTCTTATGCATATCCTTTAAAGATACGAATTTTCCCTTATTCTAATGATATGGTTTGACCCGAAGCACTGACGATTCCGCCATGGGGAGGGCTTTTCCCGGCCCTCCCCGTCGTTGCCTGAGTGATGGCATGACGTTTTCATGAAACTGCATGTTTTCGCATCATAAAGACGCGCAATCGCCGCAGCGCCCCCTCCCGGCCCTGTGCGACCTGACCTACGATGCGCCTTCGGAAACAGGGGAGCGATGTCGGGTCTGATGCGGTGGATCATGCGGATAGGCGCGGGGCTGCTGGCCTGCGCCCTATCGGGGGTGGGCCATGCCGCACCCCCGGTGGACGAAGCAACCGTGCTGCGCGACACGCTGCCCAACGGGCTGCGGGTGGTGATCGTGCGCGATGCGCTGACGCCGATGGTTGCGACCCGGCTGGTCTATCTGGCCGGATCGGCCCAGGCATCGGCCGATTTTCCCGGTACGGCGCATGCGGTGGAACATATGATGTTTCGGGGTACGCGAGACCTGGATGCGAACCAGCTCAACCGCATTATCCAGGCGACCGGCGGCGCGGCGAATGCCATGACGGGGGTCGACTACACGCAGTATCTCTTCAACGTCGCGCCAGCCGATCTGGGCGTGATCCTGCATGTGGAGGCCGACCGGATGCGCGGCATCGCGCTCGACCCCGACCAGTGGGCGCGGGAACGCGGTGCGATCGAGCAGGAGGTTTCGGCCGACCGGTCCAGTCCCGGCTATCGGGCGGCGGAACAGTTCAATGCGGCGCTGTTTGCCGGGACGCCCTATGCCTGGCGCGGGGTGGGGACGCGGGAATCGTTCGACGCGACCGATATCGGCCGGCTGAAGCAGTTTCATGACGCGTGGTATGCGCCGAACAATGCGGTGCTGCTGATTGTCGGCGATGTCGAGCCGCACGCCACGCTGGCGATGGTGCGTGCCGATTTTGCCGATATCCCGCGCCGCACGCTGCCCCGGCCGGCCGGGGCGCCGGCGGTGCCGCCGCATGCCGCGCGCACGCTGAC
>NZ_JBDNXE010000001.1:0-281 GCF_047721585.1 Gluconacetobacter sp. | reverse complement strand
GGGGGCTGTGGGGCGGCTCGGCCCCCCCCCCCCCCGGGGGGGGGGGGGGGCGGCCGTTTTTCCCCTATCCCCCGCGCCCCCCGCCCCCCCGCCGGGCGGGGGCGACGGCGGTGCCGCCGCTTGCCGCGCGCACGCTGAGCGCCTCGACCGATTCCGGGGTCGGCACGGTGCAGATCGGCTGGCGGGTGCCCGGCCTGCGGGACCCGGACACGGCAACCCGCCTGATCCTGGCCGATGCCATCAATAACCGGCGGGGCGCGTTGGGGCGGCTGTCGGTCGAG